>JBAUIA010000428.1:0-28169 GCA_049680565.1 Phototrophicaceae bacterium | reverse complement strand
GATTTTTCGCTGGTATCGGTTATATCATCGGTGGTTTATTCCTCTGCTTAACAATCATTGGTATTCCACTCGGTTTGAAGATGGTGCAATTTGGTATGGCAGTCATGACACCCTTTGGCAAAGAAGCTGTTCCTAGTAGTGGCGGTACAGGATGCCTTTCGACAGTCTTTAATATCATTTGGTTAATCGCTTTCGGATGGGAAATAGCACTTGTGCATATCACATTTGGGATTATTTTGGGTATTACAATTATCGGTATCCCATTTGCGAAACAGCATTTCAAACTCGTACCAATTTCATTATTACCCTTTAGCTATGAACTTAGCAAAATGTCAAGGTAAGCAAGTAGTTAATCCACATTTTAAATTCTTTCAAACGTCATAATTTTATGGCGTTTTTTGTCCCTATTAGTCACATTATGAGTATTTGTCCCGATAACTCAATCCTCTTATACTAAATAGTATCACTCTCATACCGTAGAAATGTATTTAGATGACCATTAAACATCTTGCAGTATTATTTTTCACATTGATATTTATTACCATTCCAATTGTCTCGCAAAATAGCGCACCTATATTAAGCATAATAGGTGAAGAGGAAATCGTTTTCGATTGGACAACAGACCGTTGTGAAGATAACGACATCCCTGATTTACCTGCGCGTGCATTCCAAGATAATAATGGAAACGTACAACTCATCGCAGCACATTATGATATTTATCGTAGTATCGGTGAAACACTAGATACAGTTATACGTGATTGTAATCCTGTTATGCTATCGGACTACCAAATAGATCCGATGTTACATCAAGGTAATCAGTGGATTAGTGGTTTATATACAGAAGATGGCGAAACAATTTATACCATCTTTCATAATGAATATCACAATATTGATCAGAATAGTGATTTTGCGGATTGGTATAATGTCCTAACAGCAGGAATTTCAATTGATAGTGGTGCATCTTATCAACTACTCCGTACTGCGCCCAATCATTTTGTAGCAGGTTTACCGTACCAATATGAAGCAGGTGCAGGACCTTATGGTATTTTAGAATCCAGCAATATTATCAAAGGAGTTGATAATTATTATTATTTCTTTACACGCATCGATGAGTATCGTTCAAATAATCAATGGATATGCTTACTGCGTACAGATACACTAACGAACCCTGATAGTTGGCGAGCATGGGATGGCACACAATTTAGTATTGAATTTTTTGATCCCTATCAACAGACTATCGACAATCCTAGACAAAATTTATGCGCCCCGATTGCTACCAGACAAATTGGAGTTATGAATCAATCTATTACCTATAACAGCTATTTAAACCGCTATGTATTAGTTAGCATCAGTGCTGATACGATTAATGGGCGAGAAATTTGGGGAATTTATTATGCGTTTTCAGATGATTTAATCCACTGGACACGCCGTCAATTGCTGCTTGAGACAGAATTGCCATGGACATATGAATTTGGTGATGCTAATCCAATCTTGTATCCAACCTTAATTGACAATGATAGTGATACACGCAATTTTGAAACGACAGATAATACAACCTATCTTTACTTTACACGAATGAATTATCAAAATGGACAACAAACGCTTGACCGTGACCTTATCCGTGTTCCTGTACAATTTTTTCGTTCACAGGCAGATGCTGATGCGCCTGAACGCACCACAAATTTATCATTATTTATCAACGAAGGTTTAGCAACAGGACAGTTTACTGATAGCAATAATAATCCCATTGCGGAGGCGGATCTACAAGTAATCGCATTACCCGATAATGACGATAGATTGTATGAACGACGTGGCACAATCCCAGACAATGCAACTAATGCTCTCGTTGGATGGCGTGTTAATACGGAGTGTGATTGCAATGGTGTTGCTGAAATGACAATTTATTTGGCTGAATTTACAATCGCAGAGCAAGCGATTAACCTCGTCCCTTATGGAAGTTTTGATAATGGCTCAATCGGATGGGATGCTAGAGGAGATCGCATTAATTTTATAGTCGGTTATACTGATAATTTCATGGAATTAAATATTGATGAAACAGATTTTGCATCTGTTAATTCTTATCTTTTTAACGTGACTGCTGGCGATTCATATCGCCTACGATTTGATGCTATTATTTCGGAAGATACGCGCAATAGCGGCTATTTTGCTGTCATATTTACAGATGAAAGCGGTGAAATCCAACGAGACCGTATCACTTTTAGACCGAACACAAATGATTTAGGCATTGTGACAACAGATGCCAATGGACAGTACGCTATCTCGTTGGGTAGTTCATCGATGTCTACTATTGAAGCCCGTTTTGAGGGTAATGAGCTGTATAACCCTATTAAAACTCAGTTCTCGCAGCCTTAATTTGGATAGGGGAAGCAAATCATCACTTCCCCATTTTCAAATTTATTCAGGTGTCACATAAGCTGATGTGATGCCACCATCCACCAAGAAATTCGTGCCTGTCACAAAGGATGATTCATCCGAAGCTAAGAACAAAACAGCATAAGCAATTTCTTCCGCTTCACCAAAACGTCCCATCGGGATATGCACAAGGCGACGTTGTTTTTTCTCTTCGGTATTGAGGTATTTCATCAACAATTCAGTCCGCAAAGGACCGGGGCATAAGGCATTAACGCGGATGCCTTCGCGTGCATGAATCGTAGCAAGTTCGCGTGTCATCGATAGCACTGCACCTTTGCTTGCTGTGTATGCTAGCTGCGGAGTCGCTGCGCCTAATGTTGCCACAAATGATGCTGTATTGATGATGCTACCTCCTCCAGAGCGACGTAAGGCAGGAATCCCATATTTACACCCTAAAAACACCCCTTTGACATTGATTTGCATCGTAATGTCCCAGACATCTTCGGTTGTATTGATGGCATCATCATCTTGAGCATGGCTAATCCCTGCATTGTTGAACAAGATGTGCAAGCCACCATAGGTTGATTCTGCGGTCTGGATCATTTTTTCGCAGTCAACAGCTTGTGATACATCTGCATTAACGTAGATAGCCTTACCACCTGCGGCTTCAATCTCTTGAACGGTTTTGTTTGCGCCATCATCATTAATATCAACGATGACAACCGACGCGCCTTCCTTCGCAAATAAGCGTGCCGTTTCATAACCGATGCCACTGCCCCCACCTGTAATAAGAGCTACTTTATCTTTTAAGCGCATGTAGAAAGTTCCTTTTTCGAGTGATAAATTTTAAATTCGTTCAAAATAGCGTTTACGTTCCCAGTCTGTGACCCATTTATTGAATTCTGAGACTTCGGTACGGTAAAAGTGAGTATAGTGTTGGACAACGTCCGCGCCAAATGATTGCTTTGCAAAATCGCTATTTGCAAAAATATCAACCGCATGTTCAAGTGTATACGGGACACGCGGTAAATCTTGTGCGGAGTAAATATCCCCTTCAAAAATAGGGGGTGGTTCGATTTTATTGGCAATACCATCTAAGCCCGATGCCAACGAGGCAGCATAGGCTAAATAAGGATTGCAATCAGCGCCCGGAATACGACATTCAATGCGGAGACTCTTCCCCTTACCTACCACACGAAAGCCTGCAGTGCGGTTATCATAGCTCCATGCAATGCGTGTCGGTGCCCATGAAAAATCTTGATAACGCTTATAAGAATTAATCGTTGGCGCATAAAATACCATCACATCTGATACATGCTTCATCCAGCCACCCAAAAACCACCGAAAGACATCCGAGCCGAGTACAGGTCCTAGTTCTTGATTGCCAGCAAAGGCGTTTTCATCATTTTGCCATAAACTAAGGTGAATGTGACAACTTGACCCCGCAGCAGAATCAGGCATTGGTTTTGCCATGAATGACACACTCAAGCCCAGTGAATCCGCCAGTTCTTTAAGGCACTGTTTAAAAACAACATGCCGATCTGCCATGATGAGACTTTCAGCATAGCGTACATTGAGTTCATGCTGACCATGACCCCATTCCCCTTTTGAGTTTTCGACAGGTACACCCGAATTTTTAAGATGACGACGTGCATGGGCTGTGAATTTCTCTTGGCGTGCGCCTTGCATCATATGATAATCTTCAATATACCAGCCAAGCGGTTCAAGATCGGTATGATGTTTTTCTGCTGCTTCTTTATACGAATCTTCATAAGCGTAGTATTCAAGTTCAGAGGCAGCAAATGCTTGATAACCTATTTTTACAGCTTTATCAATTTGTGCTTTTAGTAAGGTACGTGGTGTGATAGATACTAGCTGATGTGTTTTTTCATCTTCGACATCACACAAGACCAGTGCTGTTTTATCGAGCCAACTCGCAACCCGTAAGGTAGACATATCAGGCACAAGATGAAAATCACCATAACCCCGTTCCCAATTGGCAAAATCAAAGCCTTTGACAGGCTCCATTTCCATATCTACCGTCATGAGATAGGTACAGCCATGTGTGCCACTAGCAATAGTCTCTTCAACAAAAAATTCTGCATCAAATCGCTTACCCATCAAGCGCCCATAATGATCGGTGAAGGCAACAACCACTGTTTCAATTTCTTCTGCATCGACTTTCTGTTTTAGCGCTTCAATGCTCAATAAGCCTTTAACAACCATAAAATCTCCTAATAATATTATCGTGATGCCTAAGTCTGACTCATCTTTAGATTTACTGCCAGTTGTCTATAAAATAAAAAACGAGCAGATGATTAGTCTGCTCGTTTTTAGAATGTTCGCTGTATCGTGTAATTAGTTCAGGTTTTCAAAGATACCTGCTGCACCCATACCGCCACCAATACACATCGTGACCATACCATATTGATTATCACGGCGTTTCATCTCATTGATGAGTTGTACGGTCAATTTTGCACCTGTACAACCGAGTGGATGACCGAGCGCAATAGCGCCGCCATTGACATTGACGATACTTTGATCAATTTCTAGGGTACGCATTACAGCGAGTGCTTGCGCTGCGAAGGCTTCATTAAGTTCGATAAGGTCAATATCACTTAATGACATGCCCGTGCGTTCAAGCACTTTTGGAATTGCCTTAATAGGACCGACACCCATAATTTCTGGGCGAACACCTGCAACAGCAAATCCAACAAAACGTGCGAGTGGTGTTAAACCGAGTTCTTCTGCTTTTTTGCGAGACATCATAATGACACCTGCTGCGCCATCGCTCAAGGGGCTACTATTACCTGCTGTAACACTACCACCTTGTTTGAAAACAGGGCGTAAGCCACCTAAGACTTCTGCGGTTGTCCCACGACGAAGATGTTCATCTTCAGAAAGTACCATTGTTTTCGTTGCTGGCATACCATCCGCGCCGATATAAGTTTCTTCCCATTCAAATGGCACGATTTCTTGTGCGAACAAGCCTTCGTCCATTGCACGTCCTGCTTTGGTATGGCTCATTGCAGCAAATTCATCCATATCTTCACGATTCACACCAAATTCGGATGCAACCCGTTCGGCAGTCAAGCCCATGCTCATATAGACATTAGGGTCATTTTCTGCCATGTATTCATTTGGGCTGATGTGATGCCCACTCATTGGTACACTGGACATTGATTCTGCACCACCTGCCATAACGACATCGGCTTGCCCAACCATGATGCTATTCGCAGCCATCGCAATCGTTTGGAGTCCACTAGAACAAAAACGATTAACGGTTTGTCCGGGAACATCGACTGGTAAACCTGCACGAAGTGCAATAACACGCGCAAAATTCAGACCTTGCGAGCCTTCTGGCATAGCACAACCAACGATAAGGTCATCAATGGTCGCAGGGTCAAGTTTCCCATCAGTTTTTGCTAATAAATCTTGGATGACAGTTGCCATCATTTCATCCGAGCGTGCATTTCGTGTTGATCCACGCACAGCTTTACCCACTGCGGTACGCGAACCAGCAACAATTACTGCTTCTTGTAATTCTGCCATTATAAAAACCCTTTCTGGCTTTTCTATTTTTTAGATGCTATCAGACATAATTTGTCTTACTTTGTTGCATAAGCGTGTGCTTACAAGTGACATTAGATTAGCAATTAGAGCTAAATTTCGTAGTTTTCGGACAAGGCATGCCTTATCCCTACAACTTCCAATTTTATAGTCTTGTGTAAGGTAGAGGCATGCCTCTACCACGAATACATGCACACCCTCACCATAAATTGATTTTGGACTATCAGTTACGTAACGGTTTACCTGTTGTGAGCATATGCATGACCCGTTCCATTGTTTTAGGTGTCATAGCGAGTTCCATAAAGGCTTGTTTTTCTAGGTTTAGGAATACTTGCTGTGGCAAATAAGTTGGTTCAGCAATAGCACCGCCTGTGAGAACCGTTGCAACTTTCTTGGCGATGAGTGCATCATGTTCGCTTGCAAAGCCTGATTCCACAAAGCCAGCAACACCCAGCATCAAACCAGCATATTGATCGCGTCCTGCTGCATAGACAGATTCTTCTGATTGGGATTGATAGGTTTGAGCATAAGCGAGTGCAAATGCTTTTGCTTCACCCAATAAGAGTGAGCGATTCATGACAATTTTATCATCAGCATCAAGGAAGCCGATTTCTTTCGCTTGTTTAGCACTTTCGCTAACCGTTGCGGTTGCAATCGTTTCAAAGACTTTACGCAGGGGTGGATGTGGGTCTGAGCCACGCGCAACAACTGGATTCACATTACGGCGAACGAGTTCTTTACAACCACCGCCAGCAGGAATAAAACCAACACCGACTTCTACTAAGCCAATATAGCTTTCCATATGAACAACAACCGCATTAGCTGCCATAATCAATTCAGCACCGCCACCAAGCGCACGCCCTGCTGGTGCTGCGATCACAGGTTTACTACTATATTTCATGCGGAGTGTAAGCGCTTGTAACTCTGCAATCGCTTCTTCAACCAGTGCCATTGGATTATCTGAGCCTGATTGCATGATGTCTTGTAAATTCGCACCGAAACAATAATCATTGCTTTCGTTACCGACTACCAATGCGACATAATCACCATTTTCGAGTAGATCAATCGCTTGATTTCCTGCTTCAACGAAGCCTGATGTAATCGTATTGCCTTTGGTGGTAAATTCCCATAATAAGACACCATCGCCCATATCATAGATGTTACCATGTCCATTGGAAAAGACGGTTTTATCTTGTGCTTTGAGGTCAGCAATTTTGATAAGGCGTGGATCAGTTTCTAGTGCAACATAGTCGCCTGTTTCTGGGTCATAATATGCGACAGTTTGCCCTTTATCATTGCTTTGATAGAAGGTTGAATGCCCTTTTTCGAGCATCGATTTAACCCAAGGTGCAACATCGTAACCAGCCGCTTCAAATTTAGCGACACTTTCAGCAACACCAATGGCATCCCAAATTTCAAAAGGACCCATTTCGTGATTAAAGCCCCATTTTTGGGCATTATCTACATTGACAATCGTATCTGTAATTTCAGGGACACGATGTGAGGCATACGACAGATAGAAAGCGTGATGATGGAAAAGATATTCGCCAGCACGATCATCTGCTTCCATAATGAGTGCTTTTAAACGTTCAGGGAGGGGTTTGTTGCGATGTTCACCAACGCTATCAAAGCGCACTTTTGTTGGGGCTTCATATTCACGGGTTTCTAAATTGAGCGCCCACAATTCTTTATTGCCACCATTGCGCTTCATCTTGTAGAAACCACCATCTGTCTTACGACCCAACATCTTATTTTCCATCATGAATTCAGCTAATTTGCCAACATTCGGATGATTTAAGACTTCGCGTTGTGGATCATCAGGAATCGCATCGTAGAGATTACGCGCAACATGCACAGCAATATCATAACCAACAAGATCGTTCAGGTTGAACGTTGCTGTTTTGGGTCGTCCAATTAATGGACCTGTAATGGCATCAACTTCTTCGACGGTATACCCATGATCCATCGCATAATTCATCGCTTGTGAACCTGTCATCGACATAAAGCGATTACCGATAAAGTTCGGGGTATCTTTAGCAATAACCACACCTTTACCAAGTTTTGTTGTGCCAAATTCCACCATGAAATCAACAAGTTCAGGGTCAGTATTACTATGTGGGATAATTTCAAGCAAGTGCAAATAGCGTGGTGGATTGAAAAAATGAGTGCCTAAGAAACGACGCGTGAAATTATCATCTAAGTCTTGGGCAATATCATGAATCGGCAAACCTGATGTATTGGTTGTTACAATCGTATGATCGCCAATATGTTCAGCAACCCGTGCCATCAAGCTCTTTTTGATTGCCAAATTTTCAACAATGACTTCAATCACCCAATCACGGTCTGCCAATTTGTCGAGATCATCTTCAAAGTTACCAATGCTAATGCGACTCATATCGTCATTGCTAAACAATTGTGCTGGACGCATTTTGGTCAGTGTTTTGAGGTTGCCTTCAATGATACTATTACGCTTTTTATCACCTGCTTGGGTATCTTTAGCAGGCATATCCATCAGGATAACATCGACACCGATGCCCGCGAGTACGGCAGCGATACCGCCTCCCATTGTGCCTGATCCTAATACAGCCGCTTTTTTGATAGAGTATGTCATGTGTGTGTTGTATCCTTTCATAAAAATTCTTAATTGGAAAAATATGATCTAGCGCATCATAAATACGCTAGCTATATCTAAAATTTACCAAGGTAATTCCGAGCCATCATAGCCGTAAAATTTACCTGTTTGCTGGGGTGTGAGTTTAGCAGCGACTTTTGCTAATCCTGCGGCAGATTGTTCGGGTGTAACAGGTGCGCTTGCGCCGCCCATATCGGTGGCGACGTGTCCGGGGTGGGTTGTGATGACAGTGATACCATCACTCGCTAACATTTGCGATAAAACTTTGCTCGCCATATTCATCGCCGCTTTGCTCATACGATACGACAATCCACTTGAGCCAGCGCGTTCAATCGACCCCATTTGTGAGGAAACCATTACCACACGCGGATTATTACCCTGCTTGAGCAAACCAGCAAAGGCTTGTGTAACCATCACAGGCGATACGCTATTGGTTGTTACAACATGGCTTATTTCATCCCGTTCAAGCTGACCTAGTACCGTATTTTCGGCATCTCTAGGAAAAATTCCTGCATTGTTGATGAGCAAATCCAAATGGTCAGTTTGCGATGCAACGGTTGCTTGGGCAGTCTCAATCGATAAATTGTTATTGACATCCAGTTTCACAATTGAGAGCGCATCAGGATAAGCTGATTTAAGCGCTTGTAGGTCACTTGCGGATTGTGGGTTACGGCATGTCGCAAATACGTGAACATCCTCTAACTTGAGATGTTCTTTGACGAGTGCCAAGCCAATCCCACGATTGCTACCTGTAATCATAATCGTTTGCATCTTATAGTCTCCAAAATTTACCATGCAGATTCTAGTCCATCATACCTTAGGTAACGTCCGTTATCGTCCATTGTTAATGAGCTAATCACAGAGACAATCCCCTGTGCAGATTCTTCAGGAGATATAGCTGCCGATTGCCCCCCCATATCTGTCCGCGCCCAACCGGGGTCTAATGCGATGGTTGTTATGTGATGGCTTCGCAAATCAGATGCCAAGCCACGCATCATCATATTGAGGGCTGCTTTACTACTACAATACCCATAATTCCCCCCATATGTACGTTCTGATAGAGATGCCATACTGGTTGAAATATGAATCAGTTTTGAGCCTGATTTGAGCAAGGGTAAAAAGGCTTGCGAGATCATCAACGGTGCAACCGTATTAACTGCATAAGTATCTAACATTGTTTCCGCCGTAATCGTCTTGAGTGTTTGATTGGGTGGATCAATGCCTGCATTATTGATGAGGACATCAAGTGATGCTGTTTTGGCATGTATTTGCTCAAACGCTGCCTCAATTGAGGCTTGCTTAGTGACTTCAAGTGGCACAATCATGAGTTGATCGGGATAATCATTTTGTAATTTTTGTAAGCCATCAGCAGCCTCTGGATGACGGCAACAGGCATAGATCACTACATCGTCATCTGTAGCTAAATATTCAGCTACAACTGCTAAACCAATCCCACGATTGCTACCTGTAACCATGATCTGTTGCATACAGCTTGCCCTTCTAAATTTTAACTATTTTCGGGGTACACTGTAGCGCCCCTTACATCCTTTATTTACATACCACCTGTAATTTCGAGAACTTGTCCACTGACATAATTTGAGAGGTCACTGGCTAAAAAGACAAGAGGACCTGCAGCTTCTTCGGTTGTACCTCCACGCCCCATCGGGATCGCTACTTTTGCCATTTGGCGCATTTGGTCAGGGATACCGAGTGCGATTTCTTGACCATCACGCTCAATTTTAGTGTTCTCATCTTTTGATGCAGTTAGCCGTGTTTCGATGTAGCCAAAGGCAACCGCATTCACTTGAATATTGAATGCGCCCCATTCTTTAGCTAGTGTGCGCGTTAAGCCGATGATACCGGCTTTCCCTGCTGCATAATTGGCTTGTCCCACATTACCGCGTGTGCCACTGGTGCTGCTCACATTGATGATTTTACGTGCTTTAGCTTGTCCATTAGCACTCAGTTCTTGTTTAGCAACTTCACGCATATAGGGAATACACGCACGAATGAGTTTAAATGGCGCGGTGAGGTGAACGTTGATGATGGCATCCCATTGCTCATCACTCATTTTGTGCATCATGCCGTCCCATGTGTAGCCAGCGTTATTGACCAAAACATCAATGCCTCCAAAGGTATTGACTGTTTGCCCGATGAGTTCTTCAATATCGCCATCATTGGTCACATCAGCAGCTAATGCGAAGGCTGTTCCGCCCATATCATTGATTTGTGCAGCAATTGCTTCGGCTGGGTTGGGGTCAATATCTGTGACAATCACTTTTGCGCCATATTCAGCAAATTTAAGCGCAGCAGCAGCACCAATACCGCGTCCACTACCTGTGATGATACATACTTTATCTTGAAGTAAGGTCATAGTAAAAAATCTTTCTTTAATATCAATAATTTCAAAATGGTGTTATATATTTAGCGTAAAACGGGTTCATGCTACAAACCCTATCAACGATTTTAAGTTTATTTTTTTAGTGATGTCAGGAATGTATCTGCCATGATCGTTGCAATGGTTTCCCCTGCTAAACGTCCCTTAGCGTTATACCAAACACCAACCCAATTCTGTGCGCCCAGCATTGATTTAGCGACAATGGCTGCATCAACTTGACGAAATTCACCATCTGCAATACCGATTTTGATCGTTTCACGGAACATCTTCTCAAAATAATCACGTTGTTTGAAAAATTGGTCACGGCGTTCAACATATTCTTGTGTATCACCATTGCCACGCCCTGCTGTCGATACACTCATGAGCGATCTAATCTCAAAGACGAGTGCTGCGCCGACGGCTGGATTTTTTGTGATTTCGTTGATATGTGTGTGAATCATTTGGGTGAGTTTTTCGGATGCGCTGAGATCGGATTGCACAATTGGCTCAATGATTTCAATGGCATGTTGTAAGCCCAGTTCAATCACAGCTAAGAGTAGAAAATCTTTGTTCTTAAAATGATGATAAAGGCTAGCAGCCGTGAGATCAACACGCGCAGCAATATCTTTCATCGTGGTTGCTTCGTAGCCTTGATCTTTCAAGACATCGGCTGCTGCTTGAATAATATCATCACGATGTACAGATTGATCTGCGGGTTTACGTGCCAAAGCGAACTCCTTTAGTTGAGTGATCCAATTAATTAAATCATGATTCGATTATAAACCCTCTAGCGACAGTGTCAAGTTATACACCAAAGCCATTATGATCTAAAAATAGCTATTTTTCGTGCAAATCGCCTGAATGTATTCTGTATAGTCGTATCCTATGCAAAGGATAATAGGCAGTTATAATGCTAGGCATTCTGCAAATCATTGAGGATACAGCATCATGAATACAACACGCTGGTCAGGATATGATCTCATCTTTTTTGATTGTGATAGCACTTTATCCACAATTGAAGGTATTGATGAACTGGCTAAATTAAAAGGTAAAGAAGCGCGGGTAGGCTTATTGACCAATAAGGCAATGGATGGTGATCTTGATCTATCCGAAGTATATGGCAAACGCCTACAGGCAATTCGTCCAACACGCGGACAACTCAAGGCAATCGAAAAACGCTATATCGAAACGGAAGTTGAAGATGCAACGGAAGTTATTGCTGCGTTGCATTTTATCGGTAAAAAAGTGTATATCATCAGTGGCGGCTTGGTTGATGCAGTGCGCGGTTTTGGTCGGCGTTTAGGGGTTGCCCCAGAGCGTATTCGCGCAGTGGAATTGGAATACAACGAGTTATCAGGGGAATGGTGGCGCTATAACGAACCCCAAGCCCAACATCAACAAACCTATTTAGAATATGTTGAAGGTCCATTGACGATTTCTAGTGGTAAGCCTGCCATCATTGATGAACTCACAGGCGAGCAACATGGACGACGCTTCATGATTGGGGATGGATCATCAGATTTAGCGACTCACACAATGGTCGATTTATTTGTAGGATATGGTGGTGTAGTTGCTCGTGACAAGGTAAAAGCTGAGAGTGATATATTCATTCAATCGCTATCACTCGCCCCTGTGCTACCGATTGCGACAGGCTCATCAGGCTATGCTAAGGTCAAAGGGACAGCCCACGAAGCCTTATTTGATAAGGGTATCCAACTTGCCCTCAATAGTGATGTGTTGTTCAAAGATGATGAACAACGTGAAATATTTGAAAACGCCTTTAAAACAGACAAGGATGATTGATGTTCAAAGCAATTATTTTCGATATGGATGGTACACTGGTTGATAGCGAAGTCGTGTGGGATATTGCAGAGCGTGAAATGTTCGCAGAGATGGGTTTAGAATATAATGAAACCATCCGTGAGCAAGTCATCGGCTTACGACTTGACGAATTTTTCGAGAAATTAATCGGTATTTACGGCATCGACAATACAGTTGAAGACTTATCAGAAAATTTAGTCGCACGCATGCTGAAAAAAATCCCTGAAATGGTCGAGCAAAAATCAGGCGCACAAGCCATTATCGAATGGACGGCAGCGCAAAATATTCCGTATTGTATTGCATCCAGTTCATCAATGGCAATCATCGAAGCCACCGTCAAAGCACAAAATTGGGAAAGCCTCATTCCTCATTTATATACGGCGGATTCCGTTGAACGAGGGAAACCTGCGCCTGATGTCTATCTCTATGCTGCCGAGCAATTGGGCGTGGATGCAAAAGATTGCCTCGCATTGGAAGATAGCCCAAATGGTGCGCGGTCTGCGGTAGCAGCAGGGATGACATGCTATGCTGTTCCTGATAGTCATAGCTCACCTGAAAAATTTGAAGGTATCACACCACACGTTTTCAACACATTGGATGAGGTTTTAGCTCATTTAAAAGCGTAACGCAGTCGATTAATTGAACAGATTCAAAAAAGGGGTTTAGATGAGCGACAAATACCTTGTGGTTGTTGCAACGAATTTAACTGACGAAGCAATGCAAGTGCTGCAAGATAATCCGATGATTGATGTGCGCGAGGTTGCACCAAAAACGGCGACAGTCCGTGATAGTTTGCACGATGCACACGCCATTATCATACGAGATGCGATGCGGATTGACGAAGAAATGCTCAGTCATGCGCCACAGCTTAAAGTGATTGCCTATGTATCGGCAGCATTGAGTAATGTGGATATTGAAGCAGCAACCATGCGCGGTATTATGGTGATGAATACGCCGAGTGTCGGTGCAATTGCAGCAGGTGAACATACACTTGCCTTGATGTTAGCACTCAGTCGGCGTTTACCAACGGCGCATAATAGTATCCGTGAAGGCTACTGGTTGCTCGATAGGCAACGGCAAGCTGGCGTACAATTACATGGCAAAATCCTCGGCATTATTGGTGTCGGGCGTGTTGGGCAAATTGTTGCTCATCGTGCGATTGCATTTGGGATGACGATCTTAGCTTATGATCCGTATATCATGGAAGATACTGTCGATGATCGTATTCAGTTAGTTGGGCTAAAAGAATTATTACAGCGCAGCGATTATGTCAGTGTGCATGTGCCACTCACCCGTGAAACCAATGGTTTATTGAATGCTAATGCAATCAGCGAAATGAAAGTTGGCGCACGGCTTATCAATACAGCACATGGTTTAATTGTGGATGAACAAGCCCTCGGTGATGCGCTTAAATCTGAGCATTTAGCTGGGGCTGCCGTTGATGTTTTCCCAGAAGAACCGCCTTATAATAGCCCGCTCATTGGTTTAGATAATGTTGTGCATACGCCTCATATTGGGGATAACACCGTTGAAGCGACTCAAGATATTTCAATGGGGGTCGTCAAACAAGTCATTGATGCGCTTGAAGATCGTGATTATCGCAATGTGGTCAATATGCCGATATTACCCGGTCTCAATTATGATGATGTGCGTCCCTACATGGTTTTAGCAGAACGCATGGGGCAAATCTTCCATATTTTATCCCGAACAGCCGTCCGTCGTGTTGCTGTCGAAGCCAGTGGTGAGGATATGAATGGACTTATCAAGCCGATTACAGTCGGTGTCCTAAAAGGCTTATTGCGTCCAATTTTGGGAGACAGTGTCAGCACGATTAATGCACCGATCTTAGCCCATGAACGCGCTTGGCAAGTGACCCAAGCAAAAGGCTTATCGACTGAATACGCCAATATGGTCAATATCCGAGTCACTTTAGAAGATGGCGAAGATATTACGATGTCTGGCACATTGCTAGATCGTCAAACACCCTATATTGTACAAATTAATGATTATCGGATGAAATTTGTCCCTGAAGGACATTTATTGCTGATGGGTAGTCAAGATAAACCGGGTGTGATCGGGCGTGTCGGGACACTTTTTTCAGAACATCAGATCAATATTGCAGGGTGGTATACAGGTCGCTCTGAAAAAGGGGGCAATACCTTAACCGTTATCACGCTTGATGAAGCGATCCCAGATGATATGCTCACAACTGTTGAAGCCCTTGACTTTGTGCGCCACGCCCATCAGATTTTATTGGCTTAGATAAGATAAATCTTCATCCTTTAAAAGTTGAGGGTCTTTGCAAAGATTAAATTAGTTGGCATGGCGTGCCATGCCACTATAATTTCTCATCTCGCTAGACAATCACTTTTGGGAGATAGCATTCCCTAAAAAGGCTTTGCCTGTTTGACCATGCACCAAACCTAAGCGCACATCGCCATCATTTTCGGTGATGGTTGCCACCCACACAGGCAACATCATCAAACGAAATGACATTTGCTGAATGAGATAACTCACAGTTACTTGTGGATTGCCATTGGGATTATGTCCATGCCGAAAGCGGAAACGCTCACCGACTTCATCACGAACATTCAAGGATGCTTTTTGATAATCAATGCTATAAATTTCTGCGGTATACCCTGCTAATAATTTAGGATCATAATCTTTAGCTGATTCCAAATCAAATTTATCAAGGCGATCTGTCAGGCGATGTGAGGGCGATTCAACACCACAGTATGGTACATTGTTCAATCCATCATGATAGGTATCACGCCGTGTCTTATTTTGTAATTGAGTCAGTGATGTTGTGCGTGTGGTTGATGTATTTTCAACTTTAGTGACATTAATTTGGGCGCTAACATCAAATATCCAAAATGGCAGATAAACGGCTGACATTTGAATTTTTTCAACACGGTTATTAACAAAAATGCCTTTTATTTTTTCGCTAAAGCTATCGAGCGCGTCATCGACTGCCAACCGTGCCGCTTTACGTTTTACACCAAATGGCACAATCCCATCAGGCTGACGAAATGATTGTAAGGCATCCGCTCGTATGACATGGTTTGAGCCACAAAACGGACACTCTGACGTCATATTTTTACTGGTGATAATCCGCTCAGACCCACAATTATCGCAATGTAGCAAATATTGCCCTACACGCCACGTTGCCCCTTGTCCACGATCTAAGATCATAGCGGATGAGAGTGATTGCATCGCAACACCACGATCTTGCTTGATCGGTTCATCATGTCCGCAATAAATACACGTAACATGCCCTTGATGCGATGATGCTTCTAATGTACCGCCACAACTTGAACAAACAATCTCAATCATCTTGGCTTCTACGGCAGTATTGGCATCCCGTATATCGCGTTCTTGTGACATATCCAGTGCGCGGTCTGCTTCTTCACGGGTCATATCGCCTTTGATAACCATGAGTTCCCGTTGCGCCTCAATATTCATCGGCATACGAGCGATGACTTCGCCATAATGATAATTTTTCTTTTTGGGGTCTAGCGATAAGCGTGCAATCCAGATATGAGCATCAACGAAATCACGTTGCATATCAACAGCTTGCTCAAAGGAGCTTAACGCATCATCATATTTTTTCTGTCGTGTGTAATCTAAGCCCGTGGTATATTTTGTTTCTGCCCAACGCTCGACCTCCGACGTGTTTGGCGTGCCATAAGTAACTTTCCATTTATCACGCGGATCATGCGCGGATTGGGTGGTTTTGGCTTTGGCTTTACGTTCTTTATAGCCACACATTCGGCATGTAAGTGTGCGATCTGCTGCAATAAATAGTGTACCTCCCATATTGCAATCAGGGCATAGCTTGGGTGCGAGGCGTTTAATTTTAGTCATGAGAATATCCATCGTATTAAGTTCATCTTAACCTAAGGATACACCGTTTTCAGCAACGAGAGCCACCAATAATTGGGGGTTATTAATGATTTACAACATCAGAGTGTGAGTTGGTACAAGCGTCGGTCACTGGTGGCAAAATCACGCACAAATCCCATTCGTTCAAGATACTGAGCATGAACATCATTACCAGAATAACTAATCAATTGCGTAATCCCACGCGATTTGAAGAAGTCTGTCTTTTGGCTATAGAGATATTGCCCCACTTTAAAATCACGATACCCCGGAATGACATAATCCAGTTTAACGACAGCTTGCCCATTCACCGTATCATTCGCAATGAATAAACCTACAGGCAACATATTCCGTAACACAAAAATCACAATTGATGCTTCGGCAGGATCAAGCGGTTTCTCAAAAAATGACGGATAAAATTTTGCAATCTCGTCACGATGAAAGTCAATGAATTGTTGCACATAAGATGACTCCCAATCATTATCCAGCAAACGAAATTCATCTTCTAGCTTCGATAATTTACGCAATTGATACAGGTTAATCAAAATGATAATGAAATTAACAAATGCAACAGGATACGCCCCAATCAATAAGCCATAGATAACAAAGACAATTGCACCAATCGTATTGATAATTCGCAAGCGTAAAATAGATGTCATCAAGAGTGCTATAGCGACTAATGCTGATGCAGCATAGCCGATAATTTCATAAATCATAGCTGTTTCCATAGCTTATCTTTCTCAGCGTTTAGCTAAATTTTGAACACAAAAGTTGATAATTGT
This sequence comes from Phototrophicaceae bacterium, assembly GCA_049680565.1. GTDB lineage: Bacteria > Chloroflexota > Anaerolineae > Aggregatilineales > Phototrophicaceae > JAUZRW01. The sequence continues at coordinate 10,735 of JBAUIA010000428.1, read as the reverse complement.
CGCACAAGCTGAGAGCGTAGTCCAGCTTGAGATGCAGCATAAAATGTTTGGGGATGCGGTGTAAGCACAGTGATTTGATCGGCTGATGTTTTGAAGTGTGTTGTAATTTTCATGAAATACTGCCGATCATGCTCATACTGTTGCAAGGTATCTGCGCCAATGTGATGGGTAATCATCGGTAGTGCTGCCATCATAGATACAAGTTGTAGATGTAATAGATAGCCAAAAGTTGCGAGTTGATACCCTTTCTGTTGATAGGCGATGAGTGTCTCATATACATCCGCTAATAAGACTTTCCGATCACACGGTAATGTCATTAGGTGATGCGCGAGTGCCGTAATATCAGGTTTGGGTGGTTCGACAATGTTGGCAATCGTAAATAATGCCCGTGTTAGACGAAATATGCCTTCGTACATATCAGCAATACCATCTTCCCCACTATAGTTGAGGTCAGCATGATAACTTGCCCAATCCTCTACAATTTGTTGGTCGATCAACCGCCAAAAATCAGGTGATTTACCATAACGGGCAGTCATCACCTGTATCATATTTGCTTGATAACATTGGCGTATTCTGCGCCCATCAACGAGTAAGCCAATCGCATCAAATAACACGATAGGTTGTTGATTGCTCATCACAGCGCCTATTCACAACTGGCATCACAGGGCAAGGCTTGCACATTGACCACATAATTAGACGGTGCGCCACCCACTTCTGAGATAAGTACATTAAAGTTAGCGGTATCACCTGCTGCAAGTTGGGTTGTATCGGCATCCGCAAAAGCAGCCCCAATCACACGCCCTGTACTATCAAACAAGGTTGCCATTGCACGCGGAACAAGCACATCATCATTCCCTGTATTGGTGACTGTACCTGTAACGAAAACTGCGCCTTCGGCTGTTGTTTGGGTATCATCTTCCCACTGCAAAATTGGGAAACCAATTACTGTTTCAGATTCAGGGAGATAGGTTTCATCACCCAATGAAACGGTATAGCGCGTTGCATTGACAGGTTGCCCTTGCCCAAAACGCAAGCTAAATGGTGCGAATCCGCCTGATTCAATGGCATAACCCATCACCACATCGGTTGCATCCGCGATAATATCGCCACTTTGTGTTAGCAACTGTGCGCGGACAGGTAAATTCGCAATCGAAAGCTCACGGCTATTGGTAACCTCACCTGATACATAAAAGATGCCATTAGGCGTTGTCCATGTGGATAAATTAACAATCTGAATTTGCGATTGCGCCACCCCAGTCAAAACTGATAAATCAGATACTGGTAAATCAGCATCGCTTGCAAGATCTAATGTATTGATAATGGTTTGTGTTTGCGATTGTAGCGCAGCATCTAAAGGCACAGTTACATCGAGGACACTCAGCAAGCTGCCATTCGCTTGGATGAAAGTATTCACTTGTTGCGTGGTGTTGGCTGTCGTTTGCCGTAAACCTGAAATACGCCAACTCCCATCCCCCATCGCTTGACGACTTTGTTCTGTATAACGGGTAACATCAGGGCGAATTTGCGTTTGGTAACGTGTCATCAGATCCCCTAAATCATCCGCAGCAATCTCACGCCCTAAATTGACCACTGAAATTTGAACCAATGGGGTATCACTGTTGGGTGGTGCAAAAGTTGCCGATGCAAATAGACTACTGGTTTGCTCGAATAATGCCCATGTACGGGGCAATAAAACTGAAAATGCTCCACTTGGATGCTCATATTGGTTTGGCGTGGCTTCAGGTGGTAAGGCTGTTGGTGCGAAAACAACTGCACCACCGCCACTACAGGCTGATAATATAAGGATAAGCAAGCATCCTATCAAGTATTTCATGGTATTCACCTAATTTCACCTTTACGCCACTATCGTTTTTAATCATACGCTCTTGGTAACATTAGCACATCGTACCAAGAGTGTTCTGTTTATCTACATCATCAATATTGCTATTGTATGCTAGGCAGTGCATATCAAACAGGTGACAAAACCAAATTCTAACTTGCTTGTGGCTTCAAGAAAGCCTATTCTGTTAATGAAGACTGTTTTTAGTTATCTGAATCATGAGCGTTGGACTATCATCCACGATGATATAATTTATCAAAATTTGCTGTTTTTAGTTGTAATTTTCGATAAGATTGTAGGGGATGAACTTTATGTCCTCCCACTTGAAGGGCGCAGACAGATCAACGTCCCTACACATCATCTATTTTTATAGTCATGTTTATTTTAAGTATTTATCAAATCTCACTGATTGTTGTAATCGGTGGAAAGTCTCTAGGAAATAATTTAGCATCTTTACGACGGACGATTACATGTAACGGGATACCTTACCGTATTGAAACCTTATCAAGGGGAAATTGATGTATACCAACAATGATATTTTATTCCCACATGCCTCAATTGGCGCATTGAAAGATTTACGGGGTGCAGAATGGGCAGCATTGGTCGAACGGATTCTGACATTACCAGAAAACCATGAGGAAACTCTTGGGTTTATGTTGATGATGATCCGATTAAATGGCTGCATGAGTTGTGAAACCGATAGCTATCGAGCCATGCGCGGTTGCACTGCCTGTGCCATTCAGACCTTGCGACGCTTTAAAGATGGTGACGATCAATTATTTGCAATGTATGAAAAAGCGCTCAAAGATGTGAGAAGTTTTGCCTATCAAACTGAAACTTATACCATTCTGATGCCATCAAGCCCCTAATGGTTGTACAAACAGCCTACTCTTTGGTACTATTAAGGTATCGAATGCAGGTTCCAAATCACTAAACTTGCCGATTGACTGATATACGCGCCTTTGCTATAGTTTTGTGCGCTATTTCTACAATATGGCTAGGTTTTGTGTAGTTTGGTTGATGCTTAAGACCATAGTTGAAAGGCATGTAGCAATAGCAAACTCAGATTATAGGATCAATAAGCAAATTCGGGCACGAGAAGTCCGCCTTATCATTGAAGAGCAAGATGACAGTGGTCGTCCTGTTTCAAATAATATAGGTGTTGTAACTATACAAAAAGCGCTTCAAACAGCGCAAGACTACGGTTTGGATTTGGTTGAAGTTGCGCCCGGCGCGAACCCTCCTGTTTGCCGTGTAATGGACTTTGGTAAGTTCCAATACGAACAACAGAAGAAGGAACGCAAGGCGAAGAAGAATCAACAAAAAGTTGAAGTGAAAAATATTCAACTTCGTCCAAAAACTGATGACCACCATATTGGCATCATGTTGAAACGCGCGCGCGGATGGCTTACAGAAGGTAAGAAAGTCCGTGTACAGATGCGATTCAGAGGGCGTGAGATTACACACTCGCATATTGGACGTGAGAAATTAGAAAAATTCGAGCGTGAATTAACCGATATTGGCGTGGTGGAGCAAAAGCCTAATATGGAAGGGCGCGACATGATTATGGTGTTGGCTCCTAACGTGAAACAATAACTGAAGGATATAACCAATAATGGGTAAAAATAGTGTCAAGCGTTATAAGTTAAAAACGCACAAAGCAACTGTCAAACGTTTCAAAGTAACTGGAACGGGTAAAGTTGTGCGTACCAAGGGTGGTAAGAGCCATTTACGCCGTCGTAAATCCAGCCGTGTAAAACGGTCATTGGATAAGATGCAATCGGTTGCTAATAATAAGCAAGCACGTCGCATCAAAATACTTGCGCCGTATATGGGCAAATACAAAGGTAACCCACCGTCATAAGGTTGGGTACGTTGTAACCAAACACATATAAACCCGGAGTGTTACTTCGGGTGTTTGCTGTCTGATAGAGGAGTAGTGCAATGCCAAGAGCAAAGACCGGTGTCGTGCGCCGTAGAAGGCACAAGAAAGTTATTAAATCTGTAAAAGGACAATGGGGTACACGCGGTACGTTATTCCGTCGTTCAAACGAAGCGATGATTCGTAGCTTGTTCTACGCTTATCGTGATCGTCGCCAGCGTAAACGCCAAATGCGTCGTCTGTGGATTCAACGTATTAATGCCGCAGCACGCCTTAATGGTTTGAGCTACAGCCGCTTGATTCATGGATTGAAATTAGCGCAAGTTGGTCTTGATCGTAAGATGATGGCAATGATCGCTAATGATGATCCAGCATCATTTACAGCCATTGTAGATATCGCTAAAAAAGCAATTGCTGCTTAACACCGAAACAGGGTCACTGATAGAGACCCTGTTTTTGATTCAGCACATTTACACTTTAAGTGATTATGTTGTACCAAGCATCGTTTCTTTGCGTAAATGATCGACCACCGCATGGAGCGCATGGGTATCATCTGCACCATGTGCTATTGCATCACGGTACACATCTAATTGACGATCTGCGCTACTACCTCGCTCCAAAATAGTATGAATATATTCCACCTCTTGACGCGAGCCCAAGTCATCAAGCACATCATCTACAAATGCTATCAGTTCTTTTGCAATAAAGCGTGCAGGGACAGCTTCTGCTTTGCCGTAATCCACCAATTTACCATCCAGCCCAAACCGAACCGCCCGCCACTTATTTTCCGCGATGAGTTCGGTACGGTAGATACGCCAGCTTTGATTTTGACTACGGAGCTTGACCAATTTTGCACATAAGGCTTGCACGAGTGCCGCAATACAAACAGCTTCGTCAATGGTAGTACAGACATCCGATACCCGAATTTCGAGTGTGCCGAAGTCTTCTTGTGGACGACAATCCCACCAGAGTTTGGTGTAATCGGCTTTGCCGTCACCGCGTTTACCGATAGAACCTGCTTTGCCAAGTGTTTGGACAAAGGCTTGATAATCGTAATAAGATTTAAAGGTGGGTGGAATCCCTGTACGAGGCAGATTTTCAAAGATGATACTGCGATAACTCTTTAAGCCTGTATTACGTCCGTGCCAAAATGGTGAACTGGTCGATAGAATTAGAATATGGGGTAAGAAATAGCGCAACTGATTTTGAATATCAATCATGAGTTCTAGTTGTTCGGGTTCAGTACCAAAGCCCACATGAACGTGCATCCCAAAAATCAGCATCCGTCGGGCGACTTCTTGCATATGTGATTCAAGATCACGATACCGCTCCCCTTCTGAGATTTTTTGTTCTTGCCATTTTGAAAATGGATGTGTACTCGCTGCAATGATACACCGATCATGATGTTGCGCTATTTTGTCAACTTGCTTGCGTAAGCGAACCAACTCAGCACGTGCTTCTTGCACATTACGGCAGATATGACTGCCAACTTCGATTTGTGATTGCATGAACTCCGGTTTGAGTTGGTCGCCCAAGACAATTTTGCTGTCATCATCCATCATCTGTTGTACATACGCAGATAAAGCACGCGTTTCAGGATCAATAATCTGATATTCTTCTTCTACGCCAATGGTCAATGGTATATTAAACATCCTCAGCCCTCATCTATTCTACCTAGCCAATTTGTGTGTTAATCTTATCGCCTATCATGTGGTAATACAAAATAAGCAATCCGTTGCTAGAAAGACAAGCCTTTATGGTGGAAACAATTACTAGTTTGCAGAATCAATATGTTAAGTTAGCGGTACAATTACAAATTCGTCCACGCGCACGACGCAAAGAAGGCAAAGTTGTGCTAGAAGGCACCCGTTTGATTCGGGATGCCATCGAGCAAGATTTTTCACCTGAGTACATTCTCTATGATCCAGCACAAGTGGATTATGACTTATTAGCATTGCTGCAAAATAAATGGGTTACATTATATGAGGTAACGTCTGAGATTATTCAGCACATTGGTGATACACAAAATCCGCAGGGCATTATTGGGGTTTTTCGTCTACCGAAACCAGCATTGCCAGATAATCCAAAACGCGTTTTAGTCTTGGATGGTCTCCGTGACCCCGGAAACATGGGAACTATATTACGTACCGCAGGCGCAGCAGGGGTCGAACTCGTGATTCTTGCGCCAAAATGTGTTGACCTCTATAACCCAAAAGTATTACGGAGCGGTATGGGCGCACATTTCCGTATTCCGATTATTGAAGCCGATTGGGCGAATATTCGCGGTTATTGTGATGAGATGAATACTTATCTTGCAAGTAGTGATGGTGATGTCACATATTCAGATGTGGATTGGACAGCAGCGTGGGCATTGGTCATTGGTAATGAAGCCCATGGCGCGAGTGAAGAAGCGGTTCAGTTTGCAAGTCAGGTGGTTTCGATCCCAATGGCAAGTGCAGAATCGCTCAATGCAGCCATCGCAACCAGCGTTCTATTATTTGAGGCACAGCGACAACGTTTAAATTCACATTAGTGCAAAGTTTATATAGACCTCAGAAGGTTATTGAGGTCTATTTATAGTAATTATTTGCCAATTAGACATTTTCGTAAAATAACGGAAGAATACAGACCTTTGTCTATTGAATTGGCAATATATTTTATCAGTTGGCTATTTATTCTTGCGCTTTGCTCTCATAATTTCATCAAAACTGAGCAGTTTTTTAGCCATTCCGGGCATTCTATCGTGACTGAAATCACCGACTGTTTGATACACTTCATCACTCATCCCAAGCGTACTATTGACTTGTTTAACGCGTTCAAGCATATGTGTATAAAGTGTGCCATCTTCTAGTTGCTGAATTTCATTGATGAATATATCGGTGACCGCAATCCGATAATGGTCAAGTTTGACAGTTCCGATAGGCGTTTGAAGTTCTAATGTTTGTAATGTATCTTGTAGCTTACTTAAATCACCATTTACCGCATCAAGCCCAACTAATAATGCTTTCATGTTGATGTAATAGCTATAAGCAAAAAATGAAGGTCCGTAAAATCCGTCTGGGTACATCTCTCTGTAGGTATTTGCAAATTCGTGCCATTCAGGTGTATCTATATCATCACCATGAGTAGAAGCAGAGACCACCCCTTTAACTAAATCTCCATATTGTGGTATTGAAGATAGTAGTGATTGATCGGCAAATATGCTACCAGCAATAAGCGGTGTATCAGATCGTAATTCACGGAATTGTTCCAAAAAGTGTATCCCATCTGTTCCTCCTAATGATGAATAAACTGCATCAATATCATCAGGAATTTGTTCAATCAGTGAGCGGTAATCTTGAGTAGCGAGCGCACACCATAGATATTTTTCAACTTCACCGCCACTATTAATAAAGTCATGTGCAAATCCACCAATTTGTGCATAAGGAAATGAGTAGGCTTCGCCAATAGTCACGACACGACGAAAACCACGTTTCTCATATACATATTTACCTAAACCCATCATCAGTTGTGCCCCTGTAGGTATAAAAGTGAAAAAATTAGGCGCAGGGTTAAACATGGGTTGGGAAGCAGACGAGCCGTTAACAAATGTGAGATCAGGATGATTGCGTCCAAATTGGCGCACTGCAAGCGCTTCATTACCACTTAAGGGACCTAGAAACAATTTGACATCCTCTGCTAATAACTCATCTAATATAGATAGCGTTAGTTGAGGTGTCGCATCTGTGCCTTTTTCCAACAATTCTATTGGTTCTCCACCAGCTGTATAATTATGTTCGGCAAGTGCTAACTTTGCACCACGAACACCATCCTCTCCAAGAAGTGCATAGGGTCCCATAGTTGTCGATAAAATAGCAATTTTTGTCATATGATATACATCTCCTATTTCTTACTTATATTTCATCATAATATATCATAATAATATGCATCCAATACTTAAGGTTACTGTGTTTTATAGCAAATTCTATAAACAACTAGACAAAGCTGAGAGCGCCTAATGCTAAAAGGCAAAATATGACATTAAAATGTCCGAATCTTAATCGAAACTGCTATATTATGTTTTAACGGTATGCAATATAAAAAGCATCAGTTACTTATTAACTGATGCTTTTCCAAATGAAGTTTAATATTTCGAATGGTGTGAAATTAGTTTAAATCCCAAGTATCCACGTTTTTAGCTTCCATAATATAGAATGTTGAACCAGCAGGATCAGCAACAAGCGCAAAATCACCCACGCCATTTGCATTCCCTTCCACATGGACGCTACCGCCATTTGATTTGACTTTTTCTACGGATGCTTTGAGATCAGCAACATTATAATAAACCATCCATGCAGGGGGCATATTTGCCATCTCACCAGCAAGCGGGAAAATACCTCCATTCATGCGCCCATTATTGAGGATGACATAATAATCTTGTTCGTCCATTTTTTGGAATGTCCAACCGAGCAATGCCCCATAGAAATCCATCGCTTTTTGGGGATCAGTTGTCATGAGTTCATTCCACATCATCGCACCAACGGTATTAACTAGCCCTGCGCCGATATGATTCTTAGCTTGCCAAAGGTTAATTGCAGCACCTGTTGGATCGAGAATCATCATCATGCGCCCTGAATCAAATACATCCATCGGCGGAACAATAACTGTGCCTCCTAGTTCTGTAACTTTAGCTTGCAAAGCGTCAACATCATCAACACTAATGTAATTGCTCCAATGAGAAGGGACACCTTGCGCTTGCATGTCAGCTTGCATCGCACTCACTGCACCAACCGTTTCGCCATCTTGCTTGAGCATTGTATAGAAATGTCCATCACCAATCGGAATATCCTCGGGTTGCCAACCCATGACTTTGATATAAAATTCTTTGCTTGTTGACCAATTAGTGCTGTTACAATCTGCCCAAGAAATTGCACCGTGTGGATAGGATGTGACTTTATACATTGTATTTCTCCCTTTTGATGGTGTGATTTAGAATTTTTGTTCTTACACATCTATATTATACAAGATCATTTGTTCTAAATCAATCAAGAGGGTATTGAGGTGTGATGAAGATGGAGCGTATATAAATACGCTCCACAACTATTACGAGGGTTAATCTTCGGCTTCAATACCAAGGTGGAAAGCAACAACGTAGTCACCTTCAGATGAGCCGTAGCTTGTCATCACATAACGGAACACAAAACCAGCTAAATCATCTGTGAGTGCCAGAGACATCATCGAATCAAATTGTCCACCACCGAGTTGGCGATTTGCTGACCGAGACACATATGAGCCAACAAGACTACTGCTATTGCCCCAGCATAAGCGCGCATCACCTGCATCATCACAAAGGATACTTACACCATCCCCATCAACAAGCGCGACATTGCTATCATCTGCAAGGAATAGGAGGGGGTCAAATGAGCTAACAACAGAGATCATGTAAGTAGTAGCGTCAACGCCTGATTCTATTAGCGCTGGCGATAACGACAATGCCATAGGATCACCTGCACCATCTGCTGAACTGGCGTACATGCCTTCAATAATCAGTAGATATTCACCACTCGATTCACCAAAGCCACCCACAACAATTGACACATCTTCAAAGGCATTGTTACTTGTCAGGTTAAAAATGACTTGTGAGCTTGTCCCTGCTGAGGAGACTGAGCCAGTTGTTGGGAGATTTGCACTATACGTTGCTGCTTCGCTATCATCATCATTGCAAAGTGCATCGTTATAATTACCTGTGAGCATTACAGCCAGTACAGGGTCAAAGCCATCCAAACCGATTGCCGTTACGCGGTATTGATTGCCTGCACGTTGTTGAACAATCGTTAGCTCGACACCGTTAGTAATTTCACCACCACCTGCACAGCTTACATCACGTCCCCAATCGCCATCAAAATCGCTACTGGCACTATTATCATCCTCGTCATCATCACCTTTGCCAGAATTGCCCGAACTACTTGCATCTTCGGCAGCAACGGAGAACACGAAATATTCATCATAACGCCCAGATTCAATGCTCGTTTCGTCAGCATCATCTTCATCGCCTTCGACTAAGCCAACGAGTTCAACCGCGTCAATCTCATTCCAGTAGCCAACGAGTGCCATATCAAAATGAATGATAATTTGTTGCGTTTCTGGTAGATCATCTGGCAAATCAATGCTCAAAACAGATGGACATTCATCACTAGGGTCTTGAATCTCAAAAAATACAGGATCATCATCGTTATCATCTGGGATAATTTCGATGCCGACAATCGCCCCCGGTGTCAAATTTTGGTAAATGTTGACTTGTGTTGGAATCACTTCATCATCAAATGTAAGGGTTAAGGTTTCCTCGCCGTCATACGTTTCGGATGCCCAAGCCTCAATACTATCAGCACATTGATCGACATCAGGACGACCTGTCGCTTGGTCAGCACTCCAATCATCATCGCCGTATTGGCTCGATGCTTCGGCTTCATCAGCCCATTGTGTGACTTGGATCAGACCATCTTGAGCCATGACCCTTATCCCGGATACAGTTATGAGTGTCAGTGCTAGTAAAACAATTATTGAACGTTTTAACATCATCTACTCCTACATTTTTAAATCAGACAGTTGTTTGTAATCTATCCGTACACCGCATTATTGCTAGATTTCAAGCAGTGTAAGGTCGGTAATCATCATTAACAAATTGACTGTAGCACGATTCCCATAAAATAAGTGTAGAGAGTTGAAAAAACTCGTAAAAATTAATTGCAGTAAAACGACCTACTATTGCATTTTAAAGAGTAGATAACACCATTTCGGAATGGGGACAACATTGCCAGAGTCACTCAGGAGACAGATTTTATGTCTATTTTATAGGGTACATACCACTATTGATATAGATAAAAAGCACATTCACAATCGAGTGTGTTTTTTGATTTCTTAGAGTGTGATGGGATTCTAATAGACGGTACTCGAAAGGCATTACAGGATACGGTAGAATAAGTATGTATAAAATAACACGCATAGCGCGTCTATAGCTTAGATGCTCATCACAA
>JBAUIA010000427.1:0-112691 GCA_049680565.1 Phototrophicaceae bacterium | reverse complement strand
GCCAACGACCTTACTACGCCGTTCCATCATGACAGTATTGCGCCAAATGCCATCGAGTTGTGCAATCCGTTCCCGATAACCGACCATCCGAAAACCAAATTTCTGATGCAAGGCAATACTTGCTGTATTTTCTTCAAAAGTGACTGCTAAAATTGTCCAAATATGCGCTGCTTCCGACGCATCAATGAGCGCTTGCAAGAGTGCGCTGCCAACGCCTTGTCCTTGTGCGTCAGTTGCAATATAAATCGTGTTTTCAGTCACACCTCGATAAACAAAGCGATGCGATACCGCACTGAGTGCCACCCATCCTAAAACCGCACCAGACATATTTTCTGCAACCAAGCGCCCAATCATCAGATGTTTTTCATCCCATGCTTCCCATTGGGGTACAGTGGTCTCAAAAGTGGCATTGCGCCCTGCAATCCCTTCGGTATAAATTTTCGTAACTTGTGACCAATCACTTGCTTGCATTGGACGGATGTTCATTTGTTCAGGTCTCCTATTTGTGTTTATAAACCTGCTTTTTTAGCCTCTTGCCACAGTGCTTCCATCGCATCTAAAGATAGGTCATTCAGTGCGGCTTGTGCATGGTCTTCGATGTAGCGGAAACGACGATAAAATTTGGCATTATTGTCTCGCATCAGGCTTTCAGGGTCATCAATACCGAGCCAACGCAGCCAATTGACCATTACGAATATCAAATCTGCAATTTCTTGTGCTTTTTTAGTCGGATCAGTTTCTGCCAAAATTTCTGCAAGTTCTTCATGTACTTTATCTTCAACGCCTGCAACGGTATCCCAATCAAAACCAACGGTAGCAGCTTTCGCTTGGTACTTGAGTGATACCATCAATGACGGGGCATTTTTAGGAACGCCATCCAGCAACGATTGACGCATATCGCTTTCGTTTTGTTGTTCTAGCTTTTTGATTGCATCCCAATTTTGGACAACTTGATTAGGATCACCTTGTACATCAATATCACCCCATACATGCGGATGTCGTCGAATCATTTTGCGGTTAACATGCTCAATCACATCCGACATATAAAATTCACCGTATTCAGTAGCGATTTGTGTATGAAGAACAATCTGTAACAGCAAGTCGCCAAGTTCTCCTGCGAGATGCTCCCAATCTTCATTATCAATCGTTTCCAAAACTTCATAGGTTTCTTCAATCAGATACGGGCGTAATGATTCATGGGTTTGCTTACGATCCCAAGGGCATCCTTCAGGCGCTCGCAAATGTGCGATGACTTCCTGAAAGGCTTCAAAACTCGTATATTGCCCTAATAGTGGCAGATACAGGCTTGTGAGATGGTTTATACGCTCACTGCGATCAATTTCGTATAGCGAGACTATTTCGTGCGCTTCTTCGCTTGTTCCTGCACCATGAATTAGTGTCACTTTAAAGTCATCAGGATATTGATTCATCAGCACCAGTTTAATATCACTGGCAACATCACGGCTATAGACTTGTCCAATGAGAGCAGGATAATCTGGGTTAATCGGCGGATGATGCATAGCTGCAATATCAAGTCCATCAAAGATTTGTATGCCTTCGAGGGCATCAAGTTCTAATTGCGCTAACATAGGTTCAATAAAACTGATACCGTTGACGATCTGTACATCAATATGATCTTTTTTTGCGCCTGTAATGAGCCGTGTTGTCGTTGATTCGCCTACAAATGGATCACCGGGGACACAGTAGATAACATCCGTATCTTTTGCCTTATCAAGCAAGGTCTGTGTAATTGTTGCATAGACATCTTCAAATGCTTCGATGCTTTCATATAGATGGTCGAAACTATAATATGTGGCAGATTGTGGTAAGTCAGGCACGCAAGGATGGCGTTCTGTGCGTAAATAGACGATTTGGGCATTTTCGAGAATACGCCATGCTTTGAGCGATAAATCATCAATTGAACCCGGACCTAATCCGATGATAGTCAGTGTCATTGTTTAACCCTAATGCTTTCAGATAGAATGCTATCATAGCAAAGGTTAAGGTATTCAGTGAGAGTCGTTTAACGGGGTCGCCAGCTAATATCACTTTCATCATTATTGCTATAAGTCAGACGGCGTGTTTTGCCTGTTGAGATTGCCATCATATAAATTTCATCTTGATCCCCAAAGCGGCGTGATACATAAGCTAGATAGGCACTATCAGGCGACCAAGTGGGCTGATTATCATATAAGAGAGAATTTGAGACATTGCGTAGTTCGTAAGTCTCTAAATCAAGCAGCATGACTTCTATATCGGCTTGATTACCAATTCGTTCACTACTGGTATAAGCAAGATAGCGTCCATCGGGTGATAAGGTGGGCATATCTATGGGACTAAGGTGAATCGGTAATTCTGTAATTGTACCCGTATCTAATTCAATACGATGAAGTTGACCAAAATTTGATTGTCGTGATACAAACAAAATACCAGAAGCATCAGGTAGCCAAATAGGTTGTCCACTTGCTGATGTTTCAACGGTGAGGTTGGTAATATCTCGGCTTGCCACATCAATGATGTAAATATCAATTTCATTGTCATCAATCCCCGAATCAATATCATCTTCTCCTTCGGGAACAGTGTAGCTTGCAGTATAAGCAATATAGCGCCCATCAGGTGACCATACAGGTAGAAACTGACTATTATTGATAATGATATCCCCATCAGGATATTGATCGTTTATCAAATAAATCGGAACATTATTGAATGTCGGAAAACTTGCTAGCAAACGCTGATTATCTACGCCATAGATCGGCAAACTGAGATAATCCTCATTTTCTATGAGGTTCTGTTGCTGATAGGGCGCTAGTTGTACTTCATGAACAAAAATATCTTCTCGGTTATGGAATGTCCAAAAGGCAAGCGCATTGCCATCGGCAGCCCATATCGGTGTGCGTCCTGTGACATTACCGACACCAATGCCTTGTATCATCGACATCGACACGGCTGTGCGTGTATCCATTAAAATGACATCATTACTGTTATCACGGGTATCGCGCAAAGTATACGCAATCGTAGTATTCGTTGTTAAAACCATGCTTAACGATAAGGTTATAGCTATGAGTATGATATGGATCATCAAGAGAATGAGTGTCGCACGAATCAATAATTTCATAAGATAAAATACGCTGCTATCGACAATTTACTACACTCATTGTAACCAACTTTGTATAATCAACAAAAACAGACAGCTTTCACTGTCTGTTTTGATAAGTCACTATTCTATTGCAAGTGTCTCTATAAACTGCTTAGTTTTCAGCAGTAGGATTAATTGCAATATCTTCAAAATCACCTAATGAGAAGATATAAGATGCTTCTGGCGCTTCAACAGCATATTCAACATCGCCTGTCACTGATGCACCACTTGCTAATTCTACTTCGACTAGATCATCTGAAATCACAGTTGGTACAGTATTTAGACCATTTGGATCACTCAGAATATAATCTTCGGTTGCAAATGGTAATGTAATAGTCGCATCCGTTGTATTTTCGAGGGTGATGGTTAATTGCAATGTACCTGCTGCTGCACCGTCACCTGCTTCTGTATTAAGAATTTCATTGAGTGTCAGGACAACGCCTTGGTAATCTGATGTATCGCTGGCATTACTCGTCATGGTGTCGGTATCTGTAGTAATGCCTGCATCCGTATTTTCTTCTGGTGTTACATCGCAAGCAACTAATGCGATACTCGCAATTATGATTGAGATAATGAGGAAAAATCTATTACGTAACATGGTAATCCTTTGGATTGATTCTAGTATTAGTCTAATCATCCACTATGAATGTTTGAACCATGTTGTATAACACTGAGTGCTGCATCAGTAGTGTGTTAGATATATATAGATGTACCCTCCATTAAGATAAAATTCTCGATAGCTATTTCCATCATACGCCAATGCCCGCGTGAATGTTTGTTCCATGTCCATTGCAATAGAAACTTACCGATAATATGAGCAAGTGATGCTTTGTAATCATAATTGAGCATTTGCCACGAATAATCTTGGACATTTGCTTTGATGAGACCATCATAATAGCGTTTCAGAAGTGGTTTTTCTTGAAAATCGCGTAATTGCTTCGACCAATAAAGCGGAATCATCATAGCGAGATCATCAGTCCCAAAACTGATTGCCCAATCTTGCCAATTGATGAGCATGGTATCACGTAGAGAATATAGAATAGTCTTAGGCGACAAATTACCATGAATAATCGTCAGCCCTTTACCCGTAAGCATCCGATCTTGGCTTGATTTTGGTAAACCTGACGCGATCATTGCTAATAGCTCAATATGCTTTGGATTTAGATGCTTACCAACGGTCTCTTTTAATTCAGTGAACTTATTTTGTAAGGCGGCATTATGACGTGTGAGAGTTTCTTGAGTCGGTAAGGATGATAGATCACCTAATAGGGGATGCTCCCACCAATAGGCATGGAGCGTAGCGAGTGTGTCGATTAATTGTTCACGATGACGACTAGTTGGTGGCATCGAATCTTTTGCAACCGCATATTCTCGGCTGACACCCTCTAAGATCAAATGAAATTGCTGGCTTAGATCATCATAATAAGCATCATAGCAAGTCGGAAATCGCAATGGTGCTGTCGATCGCTGTTGCATAGAGCGTGCAATACGCTCGTAAAAATCAAGCTCACGTTTTGCATCTTTTGCATCTTTTGTGCCTAATTTAATTTGAAGATGATCGGGAGCATGGCGTTGCGTTCTGAAGTCATTGTACTGCACTGCAAATGTATAAGACCGATAGTGTGGTGTTTTTTCTAATGCAGTTTGGGATACTTTGCTAACAAACTCAGAATCTGCAAGGATTGTGTTGGCGCGTAAAATCGCTGTAATGATAGATGGTTTGATATATTGCACATTGGTAATCAGCATAGATGATTCCTTTTAGCTGTATCTATGCAGGTATTGTAGCGAATGATTGCAAACTTAATGTGATAATTAACAGATCGTTGCTTATTAGGATGCCATCAAACACTTAATAACCAAGCGATAGCACGATTACGTTCTTCGGCTGCGAACATATCAAGCGCTACATTCGGCATATCGAGTGATCGCATAAATTCAAGAATCAGTTTTTGTTTGAGTGTAACTGCGGGATAAATATTTGCAAATCGAGCATTTGGGCGTTCATCAGGATGGTAATGTGTGTTGAGTTTAGCAATTTTTGCGTAGTGATCGCGCAAAGGTAGATGCCCAGTTTGCGTTAAATCACTCAGTAAATAGATCGTTTGACTAGGTGGTGTTTCTTTGATAACCATATTAACAAAATGAAAAAAACCATTAACAGCACGTTCTGTACTCTCATGATATACAATTTCACTGACACCATTATCATATTGACTGAACGTCAGAGCCTCAATTTCGACTTGTCTTACTCTGATCATTGCAAACCTCTTTCGTTGGGGTCACTTACCTCAGTGCATAACCGTTATTTGATTCTTATTAGTAATAGCTATTATACTATGAATTTGTGTTTAAGTTGTACGTATATTCTTACAATTACCAGTTAACTTTAAATTATTACGTAATACGAAGTTTTATCAAATCATATTGGACTTAATAGGCATTAAAAAAACGAGGGGGTTGCCCTCGTTTCATTCGTTAGGGGTATACCATTGTGTCGTTTAACGTTTGGTAAAGGTTGGTGCTTTACGCGCACGTTTGAGACCTGGTTTTTTACGTTCTTTAACGCGTGCATCACGGGTTAAAAGTCCGCGTGATTTCAGAGCGCTACGCATATCAGGATCAATTTTGAGTAAAGCGCGTGCTATACCAAGTTTGATTGCATCGCGTTGCCCAGTAATACCACCACCATTAACATGAACACTAATATCATAGCTGAGTTCTTGTCCAACAGCAGCGAATGGTTGTAACAAAATTTCCATATCGCCAATGCGTGGCATGTATTCTTCTAGTGATTTGTCGTTGACTGTGAACTTACCTGTACCGCCTGGAAACAGACGAACACGAGCAGTTGCAGCCTTACGACGACCAATTCCTTCGTAGTATTGTGCAGACATTAAGGTTGCTCCTTGTTCTACAGTTCTAGTACTTCTGGTTGTTGTGCTGAGTGTGGATGCTCTGGTCCAGTATAGACTTTGAGCTTCCGCAACATATCACGCCCGAGTGGTCCTTTAGGTAGCATCCCTTTAACAGCGAAGCGAATAACACGGTCAGGTGTTCTTTGCAACATCTCACGGAGTGAGCGATGGTATAAACCACCCGGATAGCCACTATGGCGATAGTATAATTTTTGATCTAAACGACGACCCGTTACATGGATCTTTTCACAATTCACAACGATTACAAAATCGCCGACATCGAGGTTAGGTACAAATGATGGTTTGTGCTTACCACGTAGGATTTGAGCAATTTCTGATGCTGCACGTCCTAGGGTTTTACCTTGCACATCAACCACGAACCACTTACGTTCGATTTCGTCAGGTGTTGTGAAATGCGTTTTTTGAATTTGTACTCGCATTGCTTACCTCACATAATGATGGACTATTATCCATCAGATACTTTATTCTTGAGTTTTTATGTACTCGTCTCTACTCATACCCATCGGTGGGTATGTTACTTCTATAAGCGTTAGCGCATAAGGTGGTGCGACCCATTTATTTCGGTTAAGGTCACAGCTACGAAAGATCGCCTCAAATTCATCAAGGCTTATACGACCTTTCCCTACTGCAACTTGTAAACCGACGAATCGCCGTACCATATGGTACAAAAACGCTGTTGCTTCAACTTCATAATTCAATTGTATGCCAAATGGCATTTGCTCGGTTTGCCATACGGAGCGAAACACTGTCCGAACAGTGTTATTTCCTTGCGGCGGATTACCAAAGGCGGCAAAATCATGCTCACCTAATAGATTTTCTGCTGCGTGCTGCATGACATCAATATCCAGCATGTCGTGCATCTGCCATGCCCGCTTTGTCAGCAAGGGCTGACGCACCTCAACAACCGCTATTTGATAACGGTAGGTACGCGACAGCGCATCAAAACGTGGATGAAAATTAGCGTGTTGCGTAATATCTTGCAAAGCAATTTCGTCTGGCAGCTTCGCATTTACTGCGCGTAACAATGCTTGGTTTCCGTGTTTCCACTCCGCATCGAAGGCGATAACTTGCCCTGTTGCATGCACACCTGTATCCGTGCGCCCTGCGCCAGTAATGCGCGTTTCCTGCTGTAGTAAATCTGTTAAAACAGCTTCGACAATTCCTTGAACAGTTGGCACATTAGGTTGAACTTGATACCCCTTATATGCTGTTCCCTCATAGGCGAGTGTCGCGCGAAAGCGTGTCATCAACCGAGAAATTAGACTTCGTCAGTTGCGTATTCGACGAGTTCTAATAAGACCATATCTGCATTATCACCTTTACGAGGTCCAAGTTTGAAGATACGTGTGTATCCACCGGGACGTTCCGCATATGCGGGGGCGATTTCATCGAATAATTTCGTGACTAATACACGATTATTATTCAAACGGCTTGCAACAACACGGCGTGCATGAACTGCTGCCGCTTCGTTGCCTGTTTCTTCTGCTTTTGCAAGACCACGTTTTGATAATGTGATCAAGCGTTCAGCGAAACCGCGTACATAATCCGCTTTGGCGCGTGTTGTTTTGATGCGACCCTTCTCAAAGAGTTGGGTTGCCAAATTCATACGCAACGCTTTACGGTGTCCGCTATCACGGTTAAGCTTTTTACCCTTAATTCTATGACGCATAACTCGCGTTCTCCGTTAGTACTTTACTACTCGTCTTCACCATCAAGTGGCCAGTAGTTCTTTTCCGTTAATTTTTCGATGAGTTCGTCCAGTGACTTTTCACCAAAATTGCGGATTGCAAGCATTGCATCTGACCCACGTTGTAGCATATCAATCACATCGCCGACACTGGTAATACCAGTACGTTTGAGTGAGTTGAAAACACGCACGCTAAGGTCAAGCTCTTCGATAGGTTTATCGTACAATGGCTTGATGGGTGATGGTTGTTCAATTTGTGGGGGTGGTGCAATATTAATATCATCAAGAGCAACACCGGCGATTGGTACAAGATGGCGCATGAGAATCTGGGACGCTTGCGCGACGGATTCTTCTGGACGAACACTGCCATCTGTCCAAACTTCTAGTAAGAGTTTATCGTAATTGGTACGTTGACCAACACGCGCACTCTGTACATCGTAGTTGACACGACGAATCGGGCTAAAGATAGCATCAACAGGGAGTTCACCAATTGGCAAACGACCACGATCTTCTGCTGGACTATAACCACGACCACTCCGTACCTCGAATTCCATTTCGATATGGGCATCGGGGGAGTCTACCGTGAACAAATACAATTCTGGATTAATGAGTTCGACTTCTGGCGGACACCAAATATCGGCAGCCGTCACTGTTCCTTCTCCACGATGTTCTAAGCGTAGACGCGCACTCTCTACATTATGCAAGAGAAGCCGTAATTGCTTCACCTGTAAAATGAGTTGAGTCATATCTTCGCGCACATCAGGGATGGCGGAAAATTCGTGATGAACGTCACTCACACGGATACTTGTCACGGCTGCACCGGGCAACGATGACAGGAGTACACGGCGGAGTGCGTTTCCGAGTGTCAAACCATACCCACTTTCCAGCGGGCTAATTACAAAGCGACCATAGTTGCGGGTCACATTCTGACTTTCAACCTTGTGTGGCAGCACCATGTTTTGCGTAATGCTATTGACATCACTGCTACTTGGTGATGGCACCGATTGTGGCACACTGGATGAGGGTGTTGTTGGATACACCATAAAAATTGGGTCTCCTGTAAAACTTAGACGCGACGTTTTTTAGGTGGGCGAACCCCGTTGTGCGGTACTGGGGTTACATCGGAAATCGAACGTACTTTCAGACCACTGCCTTGAATCGCACGAATTGCTGATTCACGACCTGGACCCGGTCCTTTAACAAAAACATCAACTTCTTTCATACCATGTTGTTGCGCTTGTTCGGCGGCACTCTCGGCAGCTAACCGCGCTGCATAAGGCGTGCTTTTACGGCTTCCCTTGAAGCCACTGGTCCCTGCACTTGCCCACGCAATCACGTTACCACTCTGATCAGTCATTGAGACAATCGAGTTGTTAAACGTGGCGTAGATATGTGCTTGACCGTAAGGGATATTCTTCAGTACCTTTTTCGCCTGACGGCGACTAGGACGTCTTCCTTTTGCCATGCATACTTCTCCACAGACTTGTGTTCTTACGCGAACATCGCCCTGCAAAAGACAGGGCGGCTAATAGACAGATCAACTTGCTTCAATAAAGAAAAAGTTGACTTATTTCTTGCCTGCGCCGCGACGACGACCACGACCCGGAACCGTTTTCTTTGGTCCTTTGCGGGTACGGGCGTTTGTGCGTGTTCTTTGACCATTAACTGGCAAATTCCGACGATGACGCAAACCACGATAGCTATTAATTTCGATCAGGCGTTTGATATTCATATTCACCTGACGGCGTAAATCACCTTCAGTCGTAAGACTGCTGATGACACCGCGTAGCCGTGATAATTCGTCTTCGGATAGGTCACGCACACGTGTATCTGGGCTGACACCTGTTTCTGCGAGAATGTCTTGACTAGTGGTCAAGCCAATGCCGTAGATGTAGGTTAAAGCAACTTCAACACGTTTATCGCGGGGCAGATCGACACCTTCAATACGAGCCATACTGCACCCTACTCCTCTTAGTTACCCAAGCAACAACAAGTTTAACCTTGTTTTTGTTTGTGCTTTGGGCTTTTCGAACAGATAACCATAACTCGTCCGTTACGCTTAATAATGCGGCATGCTGGACAAAGTCGTTTGACTGATGTAGATACCTTCATTGGTTTTTAGCCTTTTTATGATTGGCATCCCTAACGAACTAAAGATTATAACAAGACAGCCAAACACTGTCTACTGTGAATACCACAGTAAATCTTGTTAGAGATTGAGTCGTTAACGGCTGAATACAAATGACGTATTCAGTATTGTGGCTACTACTTAGTATACAACAGCCTGCTAAGGGGTTTACAAGGCTTATTATGTTATCAAGTATTAGAAATTCATAAAAATATGCTAATCTTGATAACCCACACGACCTTGATAACGATTATACACGATTACTGACTGACTGATGTTAGGCAATTAATTTTAAGCCACATCAGTGAAGGTAAAGAAAGCACTTAACAAGATTTTTTGTACTGAGTGCTGTGTATTGAGTGCTAAGTAAGAATAAAAATTAGTTTTCTCAGCACTCAAAACGGTGAACTCAGCACTGTCATGCTCAAAACTTTACTATAGTCACTCGATTTGAACATTTTGCGTAAGGTCAGTTACTGATTTAGGGCAATGTTAAAATTTCAGGACCTTGATCGGTAATGAGGATGGTATGTTCAAAATGGGCGCAGAGTGACCCATCCTTCGTGACCACTGTCCATTGATCGTCAAGCTCATACAATTCATTACGCCCTGCAATCAACATTGGCTCAATAGCATATGTCATCCCTGCTTTGAGGGTGTAATCATACCAAAATTGTTGCCCCGGACGTGGTTTCTTACGTGGCCACCAGTTTGGAACTTGTGGTGGTTCGTGCATTTTTTGACCCACACCATGCCCCGTATACTCACGGGCAACACTATAACCATGCTTAGAGGCGTATTTTTGTGTGGCACGCGCAACATCACTGACATTATTACCAACAATAGATGCTTCAATTGCAGCATAAAGGGCTTCTTCGCACCGTTGTAACAAGCGCTCAACAGCAATACTGACTTCACCAATGGCATAACTAAAAGCAGCATCACCGACATATCCCTGATGAAAGCAGGCTGTATCAAGACTCACAATATCACCGTCTTTGAGAATAACATCGTCACTCGGAATACCATGTACCAATTCATTATTCACACTGGATGTGATAGTTGCAGGGAAGGGTGGCTTACCCCCCGGGGCATAATCTAAGAAGGCAGGGATTGCACCATGATCGCGGATGACTGTTTCTGCGATTGTATCAAGCGCTTTTGTGCTGATACCGGGTCTGAGAGCATCTTTCATGGCAGCATGCGCTTGAGCAACAATTCGCCCTGCCTCGCGCATGGTGACTATTTCATCATCTGTTTTATAGGTGATACTCCGCATGAATCGCGCTCCTTATCGACTAGATTATGCCGCCACTATGACACTAGGGGCATCTATTATCTTATTTGGCTGCATCAAGCACTGTTTTGATGTAGTAGCTGACAACATCAATCGGCATATCGGCATGAATCTCAGTGACAATCCCTGTACCTCGATAGTAATCAACAATTGGCATGGTTTCTTGTAGGTAAGTTTCAATGCGATTGATAACAGCCAGCGCATCGGCATCGTCCACACGGCGTTTGAGTTCAGTCCCATCGAGTGTACCGACGATACGGGGTGGATGAACTTTATTGTCATCTTTTACTATAGAGAAATTGACATCACCTTTTTTGTAGAAATAATTAAAACTTTCACCCGTTCCTGCATGTGTAACACGTCCAAAAGCACGTTTGAATGCAATATAAAGATCAAGATCAAGATACAGCACTGAATTTACTTTTTCGCCTTTTTCAGCGAGATAGTGATCTAAGAAATCAGCTTGTACTTGATTGCGAGGATAACCATCAAGGATGACACCATCGGCTGCATCCGCTTCATTGAGGCGATCAGCAACAAGTTCATTGGTTGTATCATCATCCACTAAATCGCCTGCTGCCAAAATTGCCTTAACACGTTCTGCTAGCTCATCTGTGCGTGTACTCAATCCACGAAAAATATCACCTGTTGATACGTGCGGAATCTCGTAAGTTTCCTTGATATAATTGGCTTGAACACCTTTACCTGCACCCTGCACGCCCATCAAGATAACATATAGTCCCATAGTGTACTTACTCCAAAATATAATTGTTGTATGTTGATTGTATTTTTAATAAGGTCATTGTTTAGGATGACATAATCCAATAATTATACGAAGAAAATTGCTGTTCTGAGGGAAACTAATCACACAAAATAATAGGGTGGCACATAAGCACCACCCCAGTATAGTTTTAGCGATGATCGTATTTAACGCATGAAGCCTTCGTAATTACGCATCACAAGTTGCGCTTCTAATTGGCGCAATGTATCAACCACAACACCAACAACGATAATCAAGCCCGCGCCTGTCAAAACGGCTGCTGGATTGGTTGCAGGGTTATGCGCTGCAACAGTTTCTAGCGGGAAGATGATGCTGTTGATAAATTGGACGATACCCGGTACAACTGCGATAATACCAAGGAACAACGCACCAACGAGCGTAATCCGCCGTGTGACCTTGATAATGTAATCTTCGGTTTTTGCACCCGGACGAATCCCCGGAATGAAGCCACCTTGCCGTTGTAATGTTTCCGCAAGTCGGTAATTACCTACCATCACATCTGAATAGAAGAAGGTAAAACCAACCGTCATCAGGAAGAAGGTAAACCAATAGAAAAACCCTTGCTGATTACCAAAGTTTGATTGGATCTGCCCAAAGAATGAATCTGGGGCAGGGCTAAACAAACCAATGATGATCGCAGGGAAGGTGATAATCGCTTGCGCGAAGATCAACGGAATCATACCAACTGGATTAACACGTAATGGCACGAAGTTACCACGTCCTTGAACTTGTTTATTACCACGCACACGTTTACCGTATTGTACTGGAATACGGCGCACACCTTCTTGAATGATAATAATGGCAACAATACTGACCAAGACAATAATCACAAACAAGATCAAGTTGTAAGCAAGGCGAACACCTTGATTAGCAACAATCATTTGATAGAGATTGTTAGGTACAAGCGCTACGATACCTGCAAAGATGATGATTGAGATACCATTACCAATACCATCTTCGGTAATGAGTTCACCCATCCAGATTGCAAACATACAACCTGCTGTCATCGTCACGATAACCGTTGCTGTCAGTAGAATGTCCGTCCCAAAACCGGGGATGATTGCATTCCCACCCAAGCTAGAGAAGACTGCAATTTGTGAAATAGATTGCAATACAGCCATTGGGATGGTTGCAAAGTAGGTATAGCGTTGAATCTTTTCTTGTCCACCCGGTTCACGCTGAATCGCTTCCAGTTGAGGAATAATTGGAATCAGCAATTGGAAGATGATGGACGCTGTAATGTAGGGATAAACCCCATTTGCTAAGATACTAAATTGTGCAACAGCCCCACCTGATAAAAGGTTGAGAACATTAGCGAAACCAGCACCTTGTCCACTAAATACCTGTTGTAGTGCTACTCTATCGACACCGATGACCGGAATGTGCGCCGCAAATTGATACACCACTAAAATAAAAAGTGTGAACAATAACTTATTTCGCACATCCGGCAAGCGCCATGTATTACGTAAAGCCTGAATCATCGAGCTTGCCCTCTACTCTAGACCTAATATGAAGCGCATTATAGCGCATACTTGCATGAGGCTAACATAAGCGTTTTATATAAAATCCGTATTAACACCGAGAAAATTGCCCCACCCAAAATTGAGAACAGGCAATGAACGGGTGTTCACTGCCTGTGATATTGCTGGATTATTCGCCTTTTTGTTGGCGAAGTTTTTCCATATCTTCTTTACTGAGCTTCTTCACAGTCGCACGCGCCCCTGTCACGAGATGTTCGAGTTTCTCAAATGAGCCACCCGCTTGTTCAACTCGTTCCAATGCACTCTTACTAATGCGATGTGCTTTGATGGTTAGTTTTTTATCTAACTCACCATTATTAAGGATAACAACCGCTTCATCAGCATCACGCAGAAGACCTGCTGCTACTAATGTTTCTGGCGTTACTTCTGCACCGTCTTCAAAGCGTTTGTTAATCATACCAAGGTTAACTTCCTGATGTTCGATACGGAAGAGGTTGGTAAAACCACGTTTGAATGGGAGGCGACGTACCAAAGGTAATTGCCCACCTTCAAAGTATGCTTTTTTCTTACGGCGACCACGCGCTCCTTGACCCTTGATACCGCGACCAGCGTATGTACCACCACCAGCAGCTTTACCACGACCCACACGAGTACGTTTTTTCTTAGAGCCTACAGCAGGCTTTAAATCGTTAAGTTTCATCGTTATATCCTTCCCTGAGCGCTTATTCAGCGTCCTCAACCAACAGCAAGTGGCTAACTTTATTAACCATACCTTGCATATGTGGTGTGAGGGTCACTTCACGGGTTGCATTAATTCTTACTAACCCTAACGCACGGACGGTATCTTTTTGTTTCTTATTGTAGCCGATAGGGCTTTTCACCAGTGTGATGCGGACTTTCTTTGCATCAGTCATGATTACTCATCCCCTCTCATGCCACGACGCGCCCATACAGGTGTCGTTTCACGCACATTTTTACCACGCATATCTGCCAAGAGTTGTGGGCTATTCAATTGTTGCAAGGCATCAACAGTTGCCATCGCAACGTTGAGCAAGTTTGCACTACCTTGGCTTTTCGACAAGATATTTTTGACACCAACAACTTCGAGTACAGCACGAACACCACCACCTGCGATTACACCCGCACCCGGTGCTGCTGGTTTAAGCAACACACGCGCACCTGCTGTAACCCCTGTAACTTGGTAGGGGATTGTGACATTACCAGCATTATCTTTTGCTAATGCAACTGTGGTGAGGTTAGCGCGTGCTTTTTCATTTGCTTTACGGATACTATCCGGAACAGCGCGTGCTTTCCCTACACCAATACCAACGCGACCTTTGTTATCGCCAACCACCACAACTGTGCGGAATGCGAAACGACGACCACCTTTGATTACTTTCGCAACGCGGCGAATATCGACAACGCGTTCATCGAGTTCTTCACGATCATCGTTGCGCCGTTTACGTCTCTTGTTATCTCTGTTATCGTTTTTTGCCATCAGTTTTACTCCGCCTTAGAATTTCAGACCAGCTTCACGAGCGCCTTCAGCTAATGCCGCCACGCGCCCACGATACTGAAAGCCACCACGGTCAAAGATAACCGTTTCTACGCCAGCTTCCTTAGCACGTTCAGCGAGAACTTGCCCAACAATTTTCGATGCTTCACTTTTGGTTTTTTCCTGAACTTGCGGTGCAACTTCAGTATCAATGGTGGAGGCTGACGCAAGCGTCAAACCTTCATCATCGTTAATCACCTGAGCAAAGATATTTTCATTGCTACGAAAAATGTTCAAACGGGGACGTTCTGCTGTCCCATGCACTTTGGCACGCACACGGCGCTGACGGCGTTTACGAGCTTCGTACTTTTTCTTGCTTTTTGAATCAGCCATTCAGCACCTCTATTTCTTACCAGATTTACCAGCCTTACGACGGACAACTTCATCCACATAGCGGATGCCTTTGCCTTTGTAAGGTTCTGGAGGTCGCCAACCGCGAATTTCTGCTGCGATTTGACCAACGACTTCGTTATCAATGCCATCAATGTGGATGGTACGTCCACGCGAATCTTTCGGGATGTCAAAGGATGTATTGTCATCAGGCGGTGGGATAATCACAGGATGTGATAAACCCACTTTGAGATCAATATCGTTCCCTTGCAAGTTGGCTTGATAGCCAACCCCTTCGATGAGGAGCGTTTTACGAAAACCTTCACTCACACCTGTCACCATATTTGCCAACAATGCACGGGTTAAACCATGTAATGCGCGATGATGACGTAAATCCGTCGGGCGTGCCACTGTGACAACACCGTCTTCTTGACTAATTGTCATATCAGGATTGAAAGTACGGGTCAGTTCCCCTTTAGGACCTTTAACCGTCACTTCATTTCTGTTGATTTTAATCTCTACCTTCGCTGGTAGCTCAATGGGTTGCTTACCAATACGAGACATGATATTTCTCCCTTTTATGCTTACCAGACGTAGCAGAGAACTTCGCCACCGATACCTTGTTGGCGGGCTTTTTGCGCAGTCATCAATCCACTAGGGGTTGTGACAATCGCAATACCTGTACCACTCAAGACGATGGGTAATTCTGTGCGTTTACGATATACACGGCGACCCGGTTTGCTCACCCGTTGTAACTTGGTGATAACAGGACGGCGTTCGCGGCGTGATCCGTAATACTTCAAGGTGATATTGATCATTGGGACAGGTGATTCCTCACCAACCGAATAATCACTGATGTAGCCCTCTTCCAATAGAATACGGGCAATTTGCACTTTAATTTTCGAGCGCGGAATATTAACCGTACGGTGACGCGCCATTAGCGCGTTCCGTATACGGGTTAACATATCTGCAATCGGGTCATTCGTCACATTTGACATTTAACGTTTCTCCTACCAGCTTGATTTCACCACGCCCGGGATTTCACCTGCGAGCGCCATCTCACGGAAGCAGATACGGCATAAGCCGAAACGACGAATGTATGAGCGCGGACGACCACATTTTTTACAACGGTTACGAACACGAACATCATATTTACGATTGTCTTCACGAGCAATCATGCTTTTCTTCGCCATAATCTGTTTCTCCTAGTTTTCTCGGAAAGGCATGCCGAGCAGTTTTAGCAAACGGCGACCTTCTTCATCTGTTTCTGCAGTTGTGACAATGGTAATTTCCATGCCACGAACCTTATCAATACTATCGAAGTCAATTTCCGGGAAAATTAATTGTTCCGTTAAGCCGATAGTGTAGTTACCACGTCCGTCCAATTTCGGAGGGACACCGCGAAAATCGCGGATACGGGGTAGGGCTACATTAATCAGTCGATCGAGCAATCCCCACATGCGTTCTGCACGCAATGTGACTTTCGTACCGATCGGACGACCTTCACGTACCTTGAACCCTGCAACGCTTTTCTTCGCGCGGGTAATTATGGGCTGTTGCCCTGTAATGGTACGTAGGGTATCGACCGCAAAATCCATGGTTTTAGGATTGTCGTTCGCTTCACCCATCCCAATATTGATAACAACTTTGCTAATGCGAGGCACTTGCATCACATTGTCATAGTTAAAATCTTCCATCAGGGTAGGAACAACTTCTTCCCGGTATCGTGCTTCTAGTACTGGAATGATACGTTCAGCCATCACTCACGCTCCGGTTAATCAATGTCTTCATTACATTTTTTGCACACACGGGTTTTAAAGCCATCAGCTTTAATATTATACCCGACGCGTGTTTTAGCGTCGCAATTTGGGCAAACGAGCATCACATTACTCAAGTTGAGCGGTGCTTCAAATTCTGCAATTTGTGCAGGAATTTGTTGGTTGCCAACTTGGCGTGCTTTCTCGTGCTTCTTTGCGATATTAATACCGTTCACGATAACGCGGTTATCTTTATTCAGGATCGCAACAACATCGCCACGAAACCCTTTATCTTTACCCGCAACTACCTCGACGGTGTCACCTTTTTTAATCCGTTGCATAGTCGTTATCTCCTACAATGTCTCTGGGGCTAATGATACAATTTTCATAAAGCCCTTGTCGCGCAATTCACGGGCGACTGGTCCAAAGACACGTGTACCACGCGGATTTTCAAGATCTTCGCCGAGAACTACAGCCGCATTTTCATCAAATCTGATGTATGAGCCATCGCTACGACGATATTCTTTCTTCACACGTACAATGACTGCACGCACGATTTGACCTTTTTTGATAGTCCCTTGTGTGCTTGCACTTTTGACAGCACCCACGACAATATCACCAACATGACCATAACGGCGGACACTACCACCCAAAACGCGGATGACGAGAATTTCTTGTGCGCCACTATTATCTGTAATCTTCAGGCGAGACTCTGTTTGAATCATTGGTCTGCCCCTTCTTCGGCTTCGTAACCGTCATATTCGGTTCCGAGTTCCGCTTCTAATACGGCTTGTTCGGCTTCTGTCGTGCCTTCAAGCACTTTTTCCACGACCCAACGCTTGGTTCTGCTCAGAGGTTTGCTTTCAACAATCTGAACAATCGCGCCGAGCGGGACTTCATTATTTTCGTCATGTGCCTTGAACTTTTTGGTTCGGCTCACAACTTTTTTATAGAGTGGGTGCATACTACGACTTTCGATGGCAACAGTAACTGTCTTATCCATCTTATCGCTGACCACACGCCCAATCAACCGTTTACGATTGTTCGCCATGGTTTAACTTTCCCCTTCGGCTATCGCAGCCGCTAGTTCACGTTCTCGCAATAAAGTGAGAAGGCGTGCTAGTGTCCGCTTAGTCTTTCTGAATTCTGTTGTATCGACCAGTTCACCTGTCGATCTGTTCAGACGAAGGACATAAAGCTCTTCTTTGATATCATCATACATATCGAGCAGTTCTTCGTCACTTTTCATCCGTAATTCACGGATTTGCGTTGCAGCCATTAGTTGACCTCCTGACCACTGATCGGATCAATGCGTTTAACGAACTTGGTTTTTACTGGCAATTTACCAGCAGCAAGTCGCAACGCTTCACGAGCAACGTCTTCAGGAACACCAGCCATCTCAAATAAGATGCGTCCCGGTTTTACAACTGCGACGTAATACTCAACCGACCCCTTACCTTTACCCATGCGGGTTTCGGCAGCTTTCTTGGTGTATGGTTTATCCGGGAAAACGCGGATCCATACTTTACCACGACGGCGAATGAAACGGACAATTGCACGGCGTGCGGCTTCGATTTGGCGGCTGGTCATCCATACGGGTTCCAACGATTGCAAACCATAATCACCGAACGCAACGGTTGAGCCTTTATAGGCTTTGCCCTTCATCCGACCCCGATGTTGCTTACGATATTTAGTACGCTTCGGCATCAACATAGTATATCTCTACTCCTAGTTAAGTACAGCGTTTAGCCGTTACTTGCTTCTGGCTTTTCACCGCGTACTTCAAGTTCGAGTACATCGCCTGTGTAGACCCATACTTTGATACCAATTTGACCGAAGGTCGTTGATGCTTCCGTTGTTCCGTAATCAATTGCTGCACGGAGGGTATTGCGCGGAACGCGCCCTTCGGACATTAATTCACGACGGCTCATATCAGCACCACCAAGGCGACCGCTAATTTCAATACGGATGCCTTCAGCACCTTGACGCATCGCTTGGGTGATAGCACGTTTCATAGCACGGCTGTGACCAATACGACGTTCTAATTGGCTAGAGATATTTTCTGCAACGAGTTGTGCATCAATATCAGGTTTATCTACTTCCGAAACTTCCACACGCACAGTTTTACCACCTGTTAACGCTTCGAGATCCGTCCGTAATTGTTTAACGGTTTCACCCTTACGCCCAATGATAAGACCGGGGCGGACGGTGTGTATTGTAATACTCACCACGCTCGGTTGGCGTTCGATTTCAATACGGGATACACCCGCACGCGATGTTTCTTCTTTGACGAAATTACGAACCTTGCGGTCCTCTTGCAAAAGATCAACATATTCTGAACCTTCTGCATACCAGCGAGCATCCCAATCACGATTGATTTTAAGACGCGCACCGATTGGATGAACTTTACGACCCATACTTAAACTTCCTCTCGCTCTGCTAGCACGACCCACAGATGCGACTGGCGACGAACACGTGGTTTATAACGACCACGCGCACCGGCTTTAAAACGTTTCAAGCTCGGACCTTCACCTGCCCAGATTTGGCTAATCACCATATCTGATGTATCGAGGTCAAAGTTATTACGAGCATTTGATAACGCACTCAGCACGGTTTTATAAATGAATGCAGACCCTTTTTGTGGCATATATTCTAGCACAATGAGAGCTTCTTCCGCGTCCATTCCACGCACCTGGTCACATACGAGTGCCAGCTTCTGAGAGGAGATGGGCAAATATTTTGTTGTTGCCTTTACATCCATGTCAACCTCTCTTCGGGCTTATCGTTTCTTTTCAATGAGATGCCCACGGAATGTCCGTGTAGGCGCGAATTCGCCAAGTTTATGCCCCACCATATTTTCGGTGATGTAAATCGGCACATGTTGACGACCATTATGCACAGCGATTGTATGACCAACCATCTGTGGGAAGATCGTGCTTGCACGACTCCACGTTTTAATGACGACCTTTTTGTTACTCTCATTGAGCTTCTCAACTTTTTTGAGCAGCTTTTCAGAGATAAAAGGTCCTTTTTTAAGTGAACGACCCATAACAACTAGCTCCTAAAACTAACGGCGTTTACCGCGACGGCGCACAATGAAGCTATCTGTGCGTTTGTTCTTACGTGTACGAACGCCGAGTGCAGGTTTACCCCAAGGGGTTTTTGGTGCTGGCATACCAATACCGGTACGACCTTCACCACCACCATGCGGATGGCTAGATGGATCTTGCGCTGAACCACGCACAGATGGACGCCAACCGAGCCAACGGGCACGACCTGCTTTACCAATCTTAACATTACCGTGTTCAGCATTACCAACTTGACCAAGAGTAGCCATGCAGGATTGATGAATCTTACGCATTTCGCCAGAGGGTAGACGCACAGTGACGTAATTACCTTCTTTAGCGACCAATTGTGCAGATGTACCTGCTGACCGCACCATTTGCCCACCTTTGCCGGGACGTAATTCAATATTATGAATTACCGTACCAACAGGGATTTTTTCAAGCTGCATGGCGTGACCAGGACGCAATTCTGCTAATTCACCACTTGCAATATTTGCGCCAACCTGTAAACCAAGCGGTGCAATGATATAGCGGCGTTCACCATCTTCATATTCAACCAAGGCGATACGTGCGCTGCGGTTCGGGTCGTACTCGATTGCGATCACAGTTGCTTTGCTATCGAATTTATTGCGTTTGAAGTCAATAATACGATAACGGCGTTTGTGACCACCACCACGATGACGAACGGTGATGCGACCTTTGTTGTTGCGTCCACCGGTACGGCGGATAGGTTCGGTCAGCGAACGTTCTGGCTTGCTCTTCGTGATTTCTTCAAACGTGTACCCCGTCATGCCACGACGACCAGCCGAGGTTGGTTTGTAGACTTTAATCGGCATCGTTCGCTCCTTTAGACGTTAAAGATTTCGATGGAGATACCATCGTTGAGCGTAACAATAGCTTTTTTCCACTGACGATGACGAATGTAGACTTTACGTCCACGCCGTCCACGTTTAGCAGGCATTACCATTGTCCGCACCTTCAAAATGTCATCTGCGTCAATATCGAAAACCAATTCGATTGCTTCCATGATCTGGAACTTATTTGCTTTCGGTGCTACTTCAAAAACAAATTGGTTCAAATCATCTTGCAACACGGTTGATTTTTCAGTGATGACCGGACGACGGATTACATCATATGGATGCAGTTCAGGCATCGTTACGCCTCCTGTCCCCAGATGTCGTTAATCACATCAAGCGCATCCAGTGTGATTACGACCTTATCGTATTTCAGCAAGTCACGAATGTTGAGGTAATTTGCTAAGATAACATGTGCATTTGGCAGATTATGAATACTGCGTGTCACATTGTCGTCTTTACTGCCCAAAACTACAAGAGCTTTTTCGCTACCAGCAACAGCTTCTAATACTTGCAACATTTGTTTGGTTTTCGGTGTATCGAAAGCCAAATTATCGACGAACACCAGTTGGTCATCACGCATTAGCCCACTGAGCGCACAACGAATTGCCTTACGGCGCATCTTCTTGGGCATACTCTTGGTGTATTTACGAGGACGAGGTGGGTGAGCGCGACCACCACCGACAAAGATTGGTGCTGTCCGTGCGCCATGACGGGCGCGACCAGTACCTTTTTGACGGTAGATCTTCGCTGTACTACCACGAACTTCGCTACGTGCTTTTGCTTTATGATTACCCTGACGCGCATTTGCCATTTGACGGACATATGCTTGGTGCATCAGACCGATGTTCACTTCTTCTTCAAAAATGTAGGACTGTACGTCAACTTGTTTGACTTCTTTGCCCTGCATATCTAAAACTGGAATTTGCATTTTCTATCTCCTCGCGTCGTCCTATGCTTTATTCGATGGACGGATCATGACGATGCCACCTTTAGAGCCAGGCACCGAGCCGCGTACCGCGAGTAAGTTCTTCTCGGCATCGACAACAACTACTTCAAGATTTTGCATCGTGACGCGGTCATTGCCCATACGTCCACCCATGCGCATACCTTTGAAGGTGCGACCGGGTGCAGCACACATGCCAATTGAACCTGGAGCACGTTCACGATCAGATTGACCGTGTGTTTTTGGTTGACGATTAAAGTTGTGACGTTTAATCGTACCCGCGAAACCGCGCCCTTTGCTTATGCCAATGACATCGACTCGTTCACCTTGTTCGAATACATCGACCTTGATTTCTGCACCTTCTTCAACATCAACTGCACCATTACCTTTTACGCGGAATTCGCGCAAATATTGGAGTGCAGGTAAGTTATTTTTTTGCAAATGTCCGATTTGACCTTTTGTCAGACGGCGCGGTTTTGTTTCTCCATAACCCAATTGAACTGCCAAGTAGCCATCACGTTCATCATTACGAATCTGTGTGACATAGCAAGGACCAGCTTCAATAACGGTCACAGGGATTACATTCCCTTGCTCATCAAAAATTTGAGTCATACCGACTTTTTTGCCAATCATACCCTTCATGATTCAGCCTCCAGAGGGGGGTTAGGCGCTAACGCGTGGCTAGTTCCCCTCCCAATACTTACTGACTATCCATAATGTTCGGGTAAATCCGAACGAGAGTGATGAAGCGGTTTCTAACTAAACTACCACTTCACTTAAATTTTGATTTCAATATCCACGCCTGCGGGCAGATTGAGTCGCATCAGGGTGTCGATAGTTTTACTATCGGGATCGAGTACGTCGATAAGACGCTTGTGGGTACGAATTTCAAAATGTTCCTGACTTGTTTTATGAACGAAACTTGACCGAATAACGGTGAAGCGTTCTAAACGTGTCGGCAATGGAACAGGACCCACGACTCTTGCACCTGTGCGCTCGGCAGTGTCTACAATCCGTTGTGCGGATTGATCGAGCACGCGATGATCGTATGCCTTTAAGCGGATGCGTATTTTGTTTTTAACAGCCATATCGCAACCTTTAAAGTCTGCTTAATGAGACTAACAATTTGTTAACTTGCAATTCCCGAAAAATATGCCGGAGTACGCTACCGTACTTCGGCATATGATTAACTAGGGTCGTGCAGAAGATTTAGCCTAGAACTTCGGTGATGATACCAGCACCAACAGTCAAGCCACCTTCACGGATAGCGAATTTTGAACCTTTTTCGAGAGCAACAGGTGAAATAAGTTCAACTTCAAAGTTCACATTATCGCCCGGCATAACCATTTCGATACCGTCTGGCAATGTTACGCTACCAGTGATATCCAAGGTACGGATGTAGAATTGTGGACGATAACCACTGAAGAATGCTTTATGACGACCACCTTCATCCTTACGGAGAATGTAGACTTCACATTTGAACTTGGTATAAGGGGTGATGCTGTTCTTAGCAGCCAAAACCATACCACGTTCAACCTGATCGCGTGTTGTACCACGAAGGAGAATACCAGCGTTGTCGCCAGCTTCTGCGCGGTCAAGTTCTTTATGGAACATTTCGATACCGGTAACAGTTGTCTTTTGAACAGCTTCGGTTAAACCGACGATGTCAATTTCTGTACCTTTGATGAGTGTACCACGTTCAACACGACCCGTTACAACTGTACCACGACCCTTGATTGAGAAAACATCTTCTACAGGCATCAAGAATGGTTTGTCAGTTTCACGTTCTGGTTCAGGAATCCACTCATCAACAGCAGCCATCAATTCGACGATTGGTGCATATTCTGGTGCGCCTGCATCCGTGCTGCTGCTTTCCATTACTGCTAAAGCTGAACCTTTGATGATAGGGGTATCTGGATCGAAATCATAGCTTTCGAGCAATTCAGATAATTCCATCTCAACGAGTTCAATTAATTCTTCGTCGTCCATTTGGTCAACTTTGTTCAAGAAGATAACCATTGCTGGTACTTCTACCTGACGCGCAAGCAATACATGCTCGCGGGTTTGTGGCATAGGACCATCAGGTGCGCTAACTACGAGGATTGCGCCGTCCATTTGTGCTGCACCAGTAATCATGTTTTTGATGTAATCGCGGTGACCTGGGCAGTCAACATGGGCGTAATGACGCGCATCAGTTTCGTATTCAACGTGACGAATTGAAATTGTAATACCGCGTGCACGTTCTTCAGGTGCATTATCAATGTCACCATAGTCTTGGAATTGTGCTTGACCTTTAAGACCGAGAACCTTGGTGATTGCTGCGGTTAATGTTGTTTTGCCATGATCAACGTGACCGATTGTGCCAATGTTGACGTGTGGCTTGTTACGCTCAAACTTACCTTTTGCCATTTGTGCTTTATCCCTTTGATAACTATATGGATAGGTTAACACTTACTTACTTTTGCTGAACGAGGCAATGCCTCTGCAACAAACAAATGTTAGTGCATGCCTGCCGTACCATGACGTACAGGCATGCTTGTTTATTTAGCGCTTGCCTTCAATCACTTCTTCAGCAATTGAATTTGGCGCAATTGTGTATTGATCGAATTCCATCGTGAAATTACCACGACCTTGTGTCATGTTACGGATTTCAGTTGCATAACCGAACATTTCTGACAATGGAACTTGTGCGCGAATGGTTGTAATACCTTCACCGCGTGGATCCATGCCTTCAACAATACCGCGACGTGAACTCAGATCACCGACCAACGTACCAGTATATTCATCTGGTGCGATGACTTCAACCTTCATTGATGGTTCGAGAATAACTGGACCACCTTGTTGGATGCCTTCACGCAATGACATTGAACCCGCGATCTTGAATGCAATTTCGCTGGAATCGACATCATGCATACCACCATCCACCATCGTTGCTTTGAGGCGCACGATAGGGTAGCCAGCAATAATACCACCATCCATTGATTCACGAATACCCTTTTCGGTAGCGCGGATAAATTCTTTAGTGACAGAGCCACCGCGAATTTTATCTTCAAATAGAAGGTTTTCTTTAGTTTCAGCAGCTTCTTCATCACTCATAGGACCATATTCAATGGACACGCGAGCGAATTGACCACTACCACCTGATTGACGTTTGAAGGTTGTATCAACAACGTGTGAGCGTGTGATGGCTTCACGGTAAGCTACCCGTGGACGACCCACTGTACACTCAACGCCATATTCACGTTTCAAGCGATCAACCAAAACTTCAAGATGAAGTTCACCCATACCTTTAATCTTCGTTTGACCCAAATTAGAATCAACTTCGACTTGGAAGGTAGGATCTTCATCAGATAAACCAGACAGACCTTTTGACAATTTGTCTTGATCTGCTTTACTGTTTGGCTCAATTGCAACTTCAATCACTGGGTCAGGGAATTTAATATTTTCCAAGACAATTGGATTGTCATCGTCACAAATTGTATCGCCAGTGAAGGTATCTTTCATACCAATGACGGCAGCAATATCGCCAGCATGGATTTCATCAACATCTTCACGTTTATCCGCAAACATCCGCACGATACGACCAATACGCTCTGTTTTATCCTTAACAGGATTGTAAACACGGCTACCTGCTTTAAGTACACCAGAGTAAACACGGGTGAAGGCAAGGCGACCATATTTATCAGAAACAATCTTGAAGACCAATGCTGACATTGGTTCGTCATCACTAGGATGACGTTCAAGGATAATTTCAGCATTTTCAGGATCAGTTCCTGTTACAGGAGGAATATCCAGTGGCGATGGCAAAAGATCAACAATCGCATCAAGCAACATCTGAACACCCTTATTTTTCAAAGCAGAACCACACAAAACAGGGTGGATGATACCTGCAATTGTGCTTGCACGCAAAGCTGCGCGAATTTCTTCTTCGCTGATTTCTTCTTCCATGAGATATTTCTCAGTGAGGAAGTCATCACTTTCAACGATTTTCTCAATCATCTCGAAGCGACGTGTTTCTGCTTCTTCACGGTGGCTTTCAGGAATAGGAAGACGTTCAATCATCGTTCCTTCATCGTCACCATAGGTAACAAGTTCCATAGCCAGCAGGTCGATAATACCTGCGAAATCATCGCCACTACCGTAAGGGCATTGGATGATAACAGGGTTACCATGTAAGCGGTCAATCACCATCTGAACGGTACGGTCAAAATTTGCACCTGTACGATCCATTTTGTTAACGAAGCACATACGTGGAACGTTGTAATCGTTTGCTTGACGCCAAACGGTTTCGGATTGTGGTTCAACACCTGCTACTGCATCAAATACGGTGACACCACCATCGAGTACACGCAATGAGCGTTGTACTTCCGCAGTGAAATCAACGTGACCGGGGGTGTCAATCACATTAATTTTGTGATCGCGCCATACAGTCGTAACAGCAGCCGAGGTAATAGTAATACCCCGTTCGCGTTCTTGATCCATGTAATCCGTTGTTGCGCCACCATCGTGAACTTCACCAATACGGTGAACCATACCCGTGTAATAGAGAACACGTTCAGTGGTAGTTGTTTTACCAGCGTCGATGTGGGCAATAATGCCAATGTTGCGGACCATTTTGAGGTCGAATTCTTGTTCTTTAGCCATTTTGACCTTTTAAACCTTAAACTTTACCCATATTTGGGAGCGTGCCACAGTGTTGCTTATTTGAAATGTGCAAATGCGCGGTTCGCTTCTGCCATCTTATGTACTTCGTCTTTACGCTTAACCGAAGCACCTTGTCCTTGCGCTGCATCCATAATTTCGGCAGCCAGTTTAGCAGACATGCTGCGTCCACCACGACTACGGGTATTATTAATGAGCCAGCGCATTGCGAGTGTGAGACCACGTTGTGGTTTCACTTCTGTTGGAACCTGATAGGTTGAACCGCCGACACGGCGTGGTTTAACCTCTACTGTAGGGCGCACATTACTTAGTGCAGATTCAAATACTTCTGATGGATCTTGCCCCATACGTTCTTCGATGATGTCAAATGCGGTGTACATGATTTTAAACGCAGTACTTTTTTTGCCACCAATCATCAAACGATTGACAAACATAGTAATGTGTTTATTGCCGTACTTTGCATCTGGCAGCACATCGCGCTTTTCAGGTGTCTTTCTACGCATCGAAATTCCCTTCTTTACTTACGCAAAATGCTTATTTTTTAGGTCTCTTGGTGCCGTATTTACTACGACCTTGCTGACGACCATCTACGCCATTTGCGTCGAGGGTCCCGCGAACAATATGATACCGTACACCAGGAAGATCTTTAACACGTCCACCACGCACGAGAACCACACTATGCTCTTGTAAACGATGTCCTTCACCGCCGATGTAAGCTGTTACTTCCATACCGTTTGATAAACGGACACGGGCAACTTTACGTAGCGCCGAATTTGGTTTTTTCGGTGTTGTTGTGTACACACGCGTGCAAACGCCACGCTTCTGTGGAGCACCACCGGGTTGGCGAGTACGTCGCTGACTATAAGCATTAAGCGTATATTGCAACGCTGGTGCTTTTGTCTTACGTTTTTTGTCTTTGCGACCTTTACGCACCAACTGATTAATTGTTGGCATGAAACACTCCGCTCTTTTATAACAGACAGCTTCTTAAAATTAATTGCCCAATCGTGTTAGGCGTGCAAACGGGCGTATCTATAAGGTATAGATCGCCCGTATCTGTCTTAAGTCATGACGAGTAACCTCACACTGTCGCAAAGCACTATCGTCATCTTGCTCAATTCAACAGACCAGTGCCTCAACAATAAGGGGTTCGTCAGTTGTACTAGCACTGCGTATCATATCAGTGCCCTTGAGGGCTTGTCAAGGGAATTAGCTGATTCGCAGCAAGAGTTACGATGTATCAGGGCTTTATTTCGTTAAAATTGCCCAAAGCCTCTATAATTATATCAATACTCAGTGGTTTTTCAATGATTGTATTGACACCTTTAGCGCGTGCTTGACTATCTCGATACCCTCCAACATTATTGATTGTTGCAACAATTGGAATAGGGTAGTCGCTATTTTGTCGGATGTAATCAACGAGGTCGAGGCTATTACCGTCATCGAGCATCAGTTCAAAAATAAGACCATCAACATCGCCAGCATCCCAAATTCCCAAGGCTTGCTCGGGCGTATGGGCGACACTGACTCGGAAACCTGCCTGCAATCCAATCATCCTAAAAACAGCACAGACTTCTTTATTATCATCTAAAATGAGTAGATGTTGCCCGTTACCCATTTTGGGAACATCAAGCGTGTCTTCAAATCCGTGCATCGTATCATCATCTGCGCGTGGCTGAATAACGAAATGCACTTGGAGCGCTAGGTTTCCCAATTTGATTTGATCTCCATCACGGATACGAGTTGGCGCAAGTGCATTAACGCGTCTGCCATTAACGTATGTTCCATTAGCGCTGGATAAATCTTCGACTGTGATGCGGTTATCACGCATGATAAGACGCGCATGTTTACGGGATACTCCCAGTAATTGTGCGTTATAAGGGGATAGATCAATATCAGGATAAAAATGATTGCGCGTATCATCACGCCCAATCATTAACCGTGAACCTAAAGGTACACGTATGATTTCTGGTGTTCCAATAACACGGAATTCGATAACCCAAGCAATCAAGGTCTCTAAGGGTTTATCGGTTGTGTCTTGCTGTTCGCGTGTTTTAGCAGCAGCAAGTTCTAAGTCTTCCGCAATATCATCGAGGCGCTTTGTATAATTTGAATCTTGATTGTTTAATTCATCTTGGTTCATCAGCGAGAACCTTATCCTATAATTTTATAATTTAGAATTATTTCATTTTTCATTATACAGCAAATTAACCACCGTGTAATATGGATAAGGTAAAAATCTGGTCGTTGTAAATGAAAAAGGCAATTTAGGGGAATGATATGCAAGGAAGCTAATAGCCTCCTTGCATTTCTATCACATTAGCGGAATAACTCGCGGACAACAACATTGCGTAGGATTTCGCTCGTACCTTCATAAATTTGGAATACTTTACAATCACGCATTAACTTTTCTACAGGATATTCACGCATATACCCATATCCACCAAAGACTTGTACCGCTTCTGTAGCAGCTTTCATAGCAGCATCAGCAGCAAATGTTTTGGCAATGGCACTCAAGCGTGCATTTGAACTACCTTGCTCAACGACCCATGCCGATTGCCAAACAAGTAGGCGGGCAGCTTCATAATCCATTGCCATATTTGCAATTTTATGACCCACAGCTTGATGAGCATAAATAGGCACACCGAAGGTTTCACGCTCTTTAGCATAACCGATGCTTTCTTCCATAGCACGGCGCAGTAAGCCAACGGCTGCTGCACCAACACCGGGACGGCTATAAT
This sequence comes from Phototrophicaceae bacterium, assembly GCA_049680565.1. Classification (GTDB taxonomy): domain Bacteria; phylum Chloroflexota; class Anaerolineae; order Aggregatilineales; family Phototrophicaceae; genus JAUZRW01. Next base: position 83,332 of record JBAUIA010000427.1, on the reverse strand, counting down.
CAAAGACCTTCATCCCGATGATAAAGCCTTCACCTTCTTGACCTAATAAATTTTCTTCAGGGACTTCAACATTTTCAAAAGTAACTTCAGCAGTATCACTAGCACGTTGTCCAAGTTTGTCGAATTTTTTACTGATGCTGATACCGGGGGTGTTGCGATCAACAATGAAACATGACATGCCACGATGTCCTGCTTCGGGGTCTGTTTTTGCAAAAACTGTAAAGAAATTAGCATGGCTAGCATTGGTGATGAATGTTTTGCTGCCATTTAAGACATATTTAGCACCTTTTTTCTCTGCGCGTGTTTGAATGCCGACTACATTAGACCCTGCTGCTGGCTCAGTCATGCAATAGGATACTAAATCGCCTTGTTCCATCAAACGCTCACCGAGCCAATACGATTTTTGGGCATCATTCCCAGCAATTACAATTGGCAAGTTACCTAAACCATTGGTGCTGACACTGGTGCTAATCCCTGTACAGCCATAACCAAGTTCTTCTGCAACAATCACTTCTTCCATTAGAGAAGCGCCCATACCACCGTATTCTTCTGGCACATTCATATTGGCAAGACCAATTTCGCGTGCTTTATCAAATATATCTTGTGGGAAAGTTGCATGTTCATCATATTCAGCCGCTTTAGGGATAATTTCATTGGCTGTGAAATCGCGTGCCATTTTCTGCAACATCTTTTGTTCTTCTGTTAATTGAAAACTAACACCTGCTGCTTGCATTGTATCAACCATTATTTCTACTCCTAAAAATAATTAAATATTCGTTAGATTAATTGTAGCGCAGAATCTGTTATTTCGACAAATTATCTTTGAATAAGATGTGTTTCAAACTTGTAATGTCACATATAGGACAATATATCTGTTTAATAAATAGATAACACATTAATCAAAAGGGGCTTGACCATGCGAAAATTCTTAATCCTTTTAACATTGATAGTATCGATGTTTATAGGTGCTGTCCCAATGACATCAGCACAAACTGTCGTTAGCGATTCTTGTACCGATTTTATGTCAACTACCGAAACAACCTTCCCACTCAATACATCAGGTAATTATTTTGAAGGCGAAACACTCATTTTTACCGTTTCAGGGGCAGGGCAGTTTACTGTCAATGTTAACGATGTTCTATTGTTAGTGGATGCAACATCGGGTGCATCTATAAGCTACATGGCAACAGAAAATGAATTTGTCGCATTTTTGGTTTCAGTGACAGGCGATGACTTAACCTCTGAATTAAGTCTTACTTGCTTGCCATCGGAAAGTGAATCTGCATTTGATGGTACGCTATGTCACTATCCACCGGGAAATCCTGATGCAGCACATACCATTCGTGTAGGGTCTGAAAATGCGGTTGAAACACATATTAGCAAACATGGTGATACTTTAGGGGCTTGTCCACAAGGTGTACAAACCCGTGCTGATATTTCTAGCGTGAATATTACTGTATTTGTGATTTATTCTACCAATACCATACAAATCTATGGGGCATGTGGTGACGAATGCCAAGAAGTTTTAAATACGCCAATTATCTTGCTGATTGATCTCCAACTTGTTGTGATAACGACTGAGCTAGGTGGTAGTGAATTTGTCGAGATTGATAATCCAGAAGATTATGGCTTCATGCTCGGAGAAACAACACAAGAGGGTCTCTATGCTGTGATTTACTACCTGCATCCTGATCCAAATGACCCTAGTGTCGGTGTTTTCCAGATCAATGTGTATGAAAACGGCTCACTGATTGATGATAGCATCCTCGTTTTCATTGATGTTGAAGGGAACATTGTTTTGTGGACGACCCAAAATTATTGGGAAACGCTTAATGATGATGCGGAAGATGACGCATAACGATTAAACGCTATATATCTTAGCTATGGAAAGCCACCGTTTGCAGGTGGCTTTTTATGTGTGCTTACTGATTACGCTCAACTTTGAATAATAAATCAAGGATGGCATCGACGGTTTGTGTAATTTGTTCATCATGAGCAATGGTGGCTTCATTATCGCCTGACTGTGTGCCGTAATACCCAAATTGGGCATGATTACCGCCTTCAATTTCTACAAATACACTTGCAGCAGGCACATTATCGCGCGATGCCTCAATATCTTCTAATGCGACTAATCCATCATTTGTACCATAAATCGATGTAACGTCTAAATCAGTTTCGGAGAAATCATTACTCTCTAAGGGGTACGATGCCATGAAGAACAAACCATCAATCGTCTCCATATGGCTGTTCGTATAAATGGAAGCAGCACTACCCCCAAGTGAATGCCCACCAACAATCCATTGCTCAACCGCCGAAAAATGCTCAATCACAGGTGTTGCTAAATTCGTATTTAAAATCGCTAGGTTTAAGGGTGGATAAACAATGACAACCAAATAGCCTGCATCTGCTATTTGACGTGCTATGGGTGCATAAGCTAAAGCAGGAACACGTCCACCGGGGTAAATAATAACACCAGTCGTCGGTGGGGTATGGGGCAAAAATGCTAACCATGCGTCATCAGTGATCGTGATGTTTTCATTGCTTTCGATAGCGTTATAGGCAATCTCGTCAATAACAACGGTTGGATTCAATGCCCAAAAGACAAAACCGCCGATGGCAATGGCAAGGATAGCAATAATGCTTAGTAGTATCCACAACCATCTGCGATTTTTACCTTGTATCGGTTGACCGCTATCAACAACTAAAACCTCAGACATATGCCACTCCATTATTTATCATCATGAGTCGCTAGAATAATAGGCAATCAATCAGATAGCAATGTCAGTTGATTAAAAGATGTATAACGTTGTTTGAATGAAATGGGATACATCTTGTTTCGTATCCCATTGAATCGGTGTGCTTAGTCCAGATTAGCAATTGCAGCTTTGCCTGCTGCTAAACCTGATAAATATGCGCCTTCAACACGTCCACGTCCACCAAAAGCATCACCAGCAAAAATGATCGGTAGATTATCTGCTTGTAAAATATCATTTGGATACGTGGTTAGAGGTACACTATAGCGCCATTTTTTGAGTTGCTCCGATAGAATACTGGCATCGCCCACAAGATATTTTTGAAGTTCCTCGCGTAGAAGGGCAAGCGTTACGTCATCTGCATCATCGTAATGATTACGGCTATAACGCGCTTCCACATGCAATGTGATGATATGCTCATCGGGCGAAATACCTTTGCTTTGGTTATCTGCAATCCAATAGACCGTATTATCAAAATTTTGTATTGCACCCGGTTCAGGCAAATTAATCTCACCATCAATGACGAATAATCCACATAAACAAGGACCATATTGGATGCGCTCAAGCGCTTGCTTATCATCTTCTGAAAGGACAACATCTTCGATTAATGCGAGTGTTTGTGGCACAGGTGGAGTCATGATGAGTTGTTTTGCTTGGAATACCTCATCATTGGCATCACTGACATGCCATAAATTATCACGCCATTCAACCTTACTGACTTTAGTATCAACATGGATTTTGCCCAAAGACGCTGCAAGGTTTTTCGCAAGATTATTCATGCCACCTTTAGTTACATAACGTGGATTGCCATCGGCACTCGTTTTTTTGAGACTACCATCGCTCCAACCATGTCCCCAAACATAGACGAGATCATCTGCAAGCCATTGATCTACCTGTAATTTGAATTCATCGGTTCGTACTGTAAAAAATTGTGCGCCATGATCGGCAAGTCCATCACCGATACGCCGTGTCGCTAAACGTCCGCCAACACTACGCCCTTTATCAAGAATAATGATATTTTTACCTGCTGCTTTTAGCTGCTGTGCTGCAACTAAACCAGATAATCCTGCTCCTACAATAATGACATCTGCGCTCAATGGAGACTCCTTTTTTGAATGATGTACAAAGCATACAGTCATCATACCGCATTGAGACAGCCACGCCGAGTCAAAATGACAGGACTTATCCTGCCATTTGTCATTTACTTATCATTTTACTATTTTACTAATGAAGATTAGACGATGTCATAGTCATCATTCTTGACTTTTTCATCGTTTTTGCGTTTTCCGCCCCAACCCATATCATCATTGTTTGCACAAAATAGATACGATAGACCCACAAGAATGAAAATGAATCCCCAAGGTAAGTTTAGCCAGAAGATTGTGCCAAGACCAATCAACCACAATGCACCTGTAGCATTCTTCCAATCACCGTCACTAATCAAAACACTCCCTAGTTGTGATGCGCCGATGACGAATAACATACCCGGAAACCACCACCCTGTGATGAATAATAAACCAAGACCGATTAAAAAGATTGCACCTGATACTTGTTCTGATTTGAGTGTCATTGCTGTTACCCTCCATAAATTGCTATAATCTGTGTTTGTTAATGTCCTATACGCTTGAGTCTTGGTAGGGGGTGTAAACTTTTTACAATTTTTTACGAATGACACATTATTAACTATAATGACCTCTTATCGTCTGATTTGTATCCCGTGTTTTTTTAAATGCCCCTTAACACCTTGCTAGTCATCTGCTACAATGATTATCGCAAATTAAACTTTGCTGTACGGGGACGTAATAGACTCGACAGCGGAGGATTATGCCGCACTGCAAGTCGGAGTGGGTCTACTCCGTTATCAAGACCCAGACACCAATAGGTGCAAACGATAATACTTTTGCCTACGCTGCGTAACTAGTTTCGTAACGTAAGGTAGTTAGCCCACAAGTGGTTAGCCGTCTGTATTCCATTTCCTGTTCGATAGGATACGGGCGTCATCAAAGATCAGGTGCCACCCCACTTACGCCGATACCGTGTGGGCAAAGGCTTCATCGGCTAGTTCTAGGTGTACCAGGTCGTCGGGGCTACCTATTGCGAATGTATACGATCGACTAAGCTTGTAGGTGTGCGAGCATCGAGTCCGTTGGACGGCGGTGCAATTCCGCCCGTCTCCACACGCATGACAGAAACAGTCATACAAGGTTGTATGGCTGTTTTCGTTTGTAGATTCCTACGTTTGTTACACGAGATAAGCCCATCCCTGAATTGCATAAGTGTTGACACATATGTATAATGAAGCATCTAAACTGACATTGACCCTTGAGTGAGCCTTCCCGATGTCTGTAACCCAGCAGATCAAAGATCGTCTTGATATTGTGACCTATGTCCAAGATCATGTGCCAGACCTTAAAAAAGCTGGGCGATACTATAAAGCCTGTTGCCCCTTCCATAGTGAAAGCACACCGTCATTTGTTGTGAATCCAGACTCACAATCATGGCGTTGTTTTGGCGCGTGTGCTGAAGGGGGTGATATTTTCACCTTTGCTCAAAAGGTAAATGGGTGGGATTTTGCAGAAGCCTTGCGCGAATTGGGTCAACGAGCAGGGGTTGAACTCAAGAAGCGCACACCACAACAACAAGCCCAAGATACACGCCTCGATAAATTACGCGGATTGTTAGAAACGGCTGCTAAGTGGTATCACGAACATTTACTGAGTGATAATCCTAAAGCCGAACAAGCCCTCATCTATACCATTGAACAACGTGGCTTTAATGAACAAACCATCCGTAACTGGGAAATAGGCTATGCCCCCGATGGCTGGCATACCATGCTCGAAGCCTTACGTGAAATTGGCTATAGTGATGATGACATTGTCGATGCGGGTATGGCAACGCGCAACGATAAAGGTAATGTTTATGACCGTTTTCGCAATCGCTTGATGATCCCCATCAAGGATGATCGCGGACGAGTGGTCGGCTTTGGTGCGCGGATTCTTGATCCTGAAGATTCACCCAAGTATCTCAATTCACCTCAAACACCGCTTTTTGATAAAAGCCAAACGTTATTTGGTTTGGATCGTGCGAAAAATGCAATCCGCGATACTGATACAGCCGTTATTGTAGAAGGCTACATGGATGTTATCCAAGCACATCAAGCAGGCTATGAAAATGTGATTGCTCAGATGGGGACAGCAATGACCGAAGCCCAATTAGCATTAATTGCGCCACGTCATGCCAAAAATATTGTGATGGCGCTGGATGCCGATGATGCAGGGCAGAATGCAACTCGCCGTAGCTTAGAAGTTGCACGCAATGCACTCCAAGCGGATTATATGGGTAAGATGTCTGTTGATATTCGTGTGTTACAAATTGATGATGCTAAAGACCCTGATGATGTCCTCCGTGAAACACCCGAAAAATGGGCAGAATATATTCGTTTGGCAATGCCTGTCGCTGATTTTGTGATTGAGATGGAAACGGCAGACTTAGATGCCAACGCGAGTATTGCTGCACGCCAACAAATCGCACAAGCAATTTTGCCGATTTTAACAGCCACTGAAAGTAATTATCTGCAAAAAGAAAATGTGCAAAAGTTAGCGCTACGCCTTCGCATTGATGAAACAGACTTATTGGATTGGGCGCGTGAATTAGAGCGCATCCAAGCTGCGAAAAAACCAAAATTTACACCGCCACAACCGATTGCACCGCAGTCAGATGTTCCAGATAAATGGGATGATAATAGACCGCCACCTTTGCTTGAAGATGACTACTATCAAGGCAATAATAGCGAAGAACCACCGCCATTTTTAGGCATTGACGAAGAATTTGCTGGATCATATGCACCTGATGCACGCGACTATGATGTACCATCTGCACCGCACGAAGTTTTGCCCAAGTTGCAGCTAAAGCCCTTAAGCAGTCGCAATGCAAGCCGTGCAACTGAAGCCTACTGTTTACGGATGCTGCTGCTCGACCCTACTACCTTAGCGCATGTGAATCGTAAATTACGCGAGCTTGCAGGCGAAAATCAGCAATTACGGAAAGGTCCTCTACGTGAACTCTGTGCGGAGGATTTTAGTCAAGGTGATTACCGCATTTTATTAGAGGCGCTACAAGCTGCCTTGCGACAAGATGATGCCGATCCTCTGGATTATTTACGAGAGGCATTGGACGAAAGTTTAGTCGATGAGATTGCATCCCTATTATTAGATGAGCAAGAAAATATCCATCGGCGTGTTGGGATGCGCTTAGAAGGGGAATTTGATGATATATGGAAAAAATATGCACCCATAAGTCGTCGTTCATCGGATATTAAATTGGATGTCATCTCTCGTATGTTGATGGTCAGACATCAACGCTTAGATCGTGAACATCAAGAAGTTCGATTTTTGCTCGAAGATGCTCAAAGAGAACACGATGAAGATTCAGCCAAACAATATATTGAGCAACTATTTCCGACGATGCGAGCGCTCAATCTATTGCATAAAGAATTAAACCAGCGAACCACCGCTTGGTAACGAAGAGGTAGCAGTCCTATGAAAAAATGGGTATGCTAATCGAAAGAGTTCCATCCTGACCGTACATATTCTGGGATGAAAATATGAGTAATAAAGACATCCGTGATGCGATTAACGCATACGAAAGTGATAGTGACGATAGTGATAACGATTTTATCCGCAAATTGAGACAAGATTTGCCAGATGACTTAGTTACAGACGATACAGACGATGATTTTGATGATGACGACGATGATGATGATTTTGATGATGGCGACTTATCATCACTCGCACCATCGGATGACCCTGTGCGTATGTATCTCAAAGAAATCGGACAAGTTGCTTTGCTGGATACCAATCGTGAAATGTGGTTGAGCGCACAAATTGCAAGTGAGCGCCTCCTCAATGAAGTAACTGATGATCTGGCAAGTTTGGATCGTATTGGTGATAAAGCAGGTGAAGGACTTCCGAGTCCAATTGATATTGTGCGCCATTCCTATCAATATCTGGCTAAAGAGTGGAATGAAGCCAGCGAATTGGTACAAGCCTTTGACCAAGAAATGCCTGATTTCCGAGCGTTTGTCGATGAGGTACAGCAATTCAATGGTAAGTGGGATCAAAACACGCAATCCAGTATCCGCTCCTATTTCAAACAAGGCGATTGGGGACGCGATGAAGAATGGACAACATATGCTAAGAAGATGTTTAACGTTATCCATGCCATAGGTTTATTGCCGTTCGAGTTGCAAATGGAATTACGTGGCTATTTCCGCGAAAACAAAATGATGCCTGATCTATCAACTTTTACAGGTTGGCTAGAAGGCATGGATGATCCATTCGAGGAATCACTCTATGCCTTGGAACAAGTTGATTTGCGTGCCGAAATGGCAATTGAATCGCTGACACGCGCTAACTTGCGGTTAGTTGTCAGTGTTGCAAAACGCTACATGGGGCGTGGCATTAGCTTCCTTGACCTGATTCAAGAAGGCAATATCGGGCTTTTACGAGCCGTTGCCAAATTCGATCATACTAAGGGCTATAAATTTAGTACCTATGCCACATGGTGGATTCGCCAAGCCATTAGCCGTGCGATTGCTGACCAAGCACGCACGATTCGGATTCCTGTCCATATGGTGGAAACCATCAACCGTCTGATGCGTGTGCAACGAGAATTATTGCAGCAATTAGGGGCTGATCCTAGCGCTGAACAAATCGCACTTGAATTGGACTTCCTCACGACAGAAGAGGTTGAAGCAATTAAATTACTACGTCGTGAAGGTCTCCCGCTAGATCAATCCTTACAACGTAAATTGCGTCGCGCTGCTCAGAAAGTTCGTAAAATCATGCGAATCTCGCAAGAGCCAATGAGTCTTGATATGCCAATTGGTCAAGAAGATAGTAGCCAACTCGGTGATTTTATCGAAGATGAAACCATGTTGGGTCCTGTCGATGCTGCGAGCAAGCAATTACTAAAAGAACAAATTCGTAATGCACTTGGGGTCTTATCTGACCGCGAACGAGAAGTGCTACAAATGCGCTTTGGTTTGATTGATGGACAAGATCATACGCTTGAAGAAGTCGGTAAGCATTTTGGCGTAACCCGTGAACGTATCCGCCAAATTGAGGCAAAAGCATTGCGTAAATTACGGCATCCAACCCGTAGCCGTCAATTACGTGATTACCTAGAAATGTAACTTTGTAGGGGGAGAACATCCCCCTATTTTTATTTTTTGGGGAAAATATCAGCAACATCTAGTTGGAATCCACGCAAGACAGCGCCACCATCTAAGATATCACCATGAGTCAAAATCTGTACCGGTTGTCCAGAAACAAAAACTTCAACTTGTTCCTCTTTTGGACGCACAATCCATACAACTGTTCCTGCTGCAAGATAGTTACCCACTTTAATTGTTATTTTTTGTGGTGAATCTGTGGGCGAAATGACTTCCACTGCTAAATCAGGATGATTAGGATTATACGCATCGTGTGATGAATTTGCTTGTCGCATTGCTGATATATAACCAATATCAGGAATATATCGTTCACCCGCAACCATATAGCCACCATCAGCACCTGTTAAATGCCCCTCAACCTTATGAGTTCTCATAAAAAGTTTTATATGAAAACCAATTTCGAGTGCTATTTTAGATGCGTAATTATTGGATACCACTTCATAGACCTCACCACCAATATACTCAAATGATTTGTCAGTATTTTCAGCTAAAAGGATCCACTCATCAAAGTCTTCAACGAGGATTCGTTTTGTTGGAATTGCCATGACAAACACCTCACTATACTATGGCAATAGTATAACACATCTATGCTATAGTGATTAAAAATAATATCCAAAAGAAAGCCTAATGATGCCCCCTAAAGCGCCAATATATTGTCCAATTTGTGCCGAAAAGCTAATCAAACGTGAAGAAGGTGGACGCTTGCGACCCGCTTGTGATAATTGTGGGTATGTCCATTATGTGAACCCTGTCCCCGGTGTTGGCATGCTCATTGAAATGGATGGCGGTGTCGTCTTGATTAAACGGGGTAGCCCACCGCATAAAGGCGAATGGACATTGCCAAGCGGTTTTGTAGAAGCAGACGAATCGGCAGAAGAAGCAGCAATTCGTGAAGCAGCCGAAGAAACAGGGCTTAAAGTTGAAATTATTGAATTGGCGAATATCAATAGCTTTCCCGAAGGTCCCCCAGTGAGTGGCATAATGATTTTTTATCGGATGCGACCCATTGGTGGAACACTCCAAGCAGGCGATGATGCCGTTGCAGCGAGAGTCTTTCAGCCTGATGAGATGCCTCTACTCCCATTCCGTACCCACCGCGAAATGATGACGGAATGGCTTGAAAAATATACCGAGCAAATCGGTACATTAAATAATCGTCCACCTGCTGAAATTCGCATCCGACCATTTTCATCGCAAGATACAGATGAAGTTTTATCTTTGCTGATGACAATCCCAGCCAATCGTACACTAAGCACCGAGCAACAAAATGCAGCAGCCCTAAGGATGCGCGAACTAGATAGTGTTGAAGTTTATGTTGCGCTCACTGGCGATTTACAACCGATGATTATTGGCTATATATCGCTCACCATTGTACGCGGTTTAACGGATGGTATTGCTATGGTGAGTAGTATGGCAGTCTCGCCAACTTATCAACGGCGTGGGGTGGGTGCAGAATTACTAGAAACTGCGATGAAGCGTGCCTCACAATTAAATTTACGGGCAATTTGGGTGGATACATCACAAGCGAATAATCAAGCACAGGCGTTTTATGCCGCACTTGGCTTTGAAGATGTGCCAATTTTGCGCCTAAAACTACGTTAATTAGACTATAATAGATGTGTACTGCTTTTAATCATTTGTCGATAGGTCGTGCAAATGCAAGATGAAAAACGCAAAAATAAATTGGAGTGGCAAGATCAAATTGCAACGCCTGATCGCTTGGCACGTTTATTTGATGAACAAGCTATTCCTGATTCCGCATGGCAACCTGCCCAAATAGTCGCTGGTCTCATCCCCACAAAAGATGATTGGTTGCGCTTCATTGATATTTTGCTAGTTAGTACAGGCACAATTTTCTTGCTAGCTGGCATTTTATTCTTCTTTGCCTTTAATTGGGATGACCTCAGCCGAATGTATCGTTTTGGTATCACGCAAGGGGCTGTCATCATTGCGGTGATTGCTGCATTTGCCTTTAATATGGATAAATTCGCGGGACGCTTGGCGCTAGCAAGTTCCGCAATTTTACTTGGTATTGCTTTAGCTGTTGTCGGGCAAGAATATCAGACAGGCGCGGATAGCTATCGCTTATTTTTGATCTGGTTACTGATGATTACGGGCTTGGTGCTGATTAGTCGCTGGAATATCATGTATCTGCTATGGATGATCTTATTAAATGTGACGATTGGTTTTTACTGGCAACAAGTCATCTTTGATAATTGGGTGATTTTTAATCTGACTTTGCTCATTCTCAATGCAAGTTTTGTATTTTTATGGGAAATTATTCGCTTGCGGACACAGTGGGCATTCATGATGAGTCGCTGGTTTTTATATCTCGTCATGTTCATCGCCCTCGGACATGCCACAATTCTGATGTCTGATTTTATTTTTGATGGTTCGTTAGTTGGTTCATTATCTGTCTTACAACCGCTTGCTTATTTGAGTTTAATTGGCTTAACAGTCTTTTTCTATATGAACGTTGAAAAAGATATATTGATGATTGCGCTGAGTGCCTTAAGTGTTTTGGTTATCGCAGTCGCCATTATGGTTCGATTTGTAACCGAAGCGAATATCGATCCTATTTTCTCATTTTTCCTGATAGGGATTGGGACAATTGCTTTAACGGCAGGTCTTGCAACTGTTTTACGCCAACTTAATCAACGATGGGAGCAATCATCATGAGCAATAAAGCCTCAATTGAGCATGTTTATGAGCAATTGCGCCAAGAAGGATTTGTCGAAAATCCATATCGTCCGATGGATGATGACCAATCGAACAGCCCTTGGTTTATTCAGGGATTGATGGGCTGTGGGGCATGGTTTGCTGCAATTTTCTTACTCGCATCGGTATTATTTTGCTTTTTCACAACGATGGATGGCTTAGACCAATCGACAATTGGTGTGTTTGCATTAATTATCGGCACAATCTTTATCATCGTAACAACTTTTGTTAGCCGAAATGATGACTCGCAAAACTTGATGGTCTCTCAATTTGCATTGGTCATTCATATTGTTGGGCATTTATTGTTATTTTTTGGTATGGTGGCATTGTTTGATCCTTTTGGTAATACTGAGGAATCAATCATCAATTTTCAGGTATCAATCATATTGATTGTTTCGATTGGTCTTCAAGTGATTGCAATATGGCTATATCATAATACTTTATTTAGATTTATTGCGATGTTAGGTATCACAGCTTGTCTAGCAGGGATTGGTTACTTATATGAATTTCCAATACTCGATGCACTGATTGTCGGCATACTGTTTATTGTGGCAATGGTCATCTGGCTGGACATGCTCCCGATACGCATACAAATCGAGCAAATATCTACTTTACGTCCTGTCGGCTTTGGGGCAATTGTTGGGGCATCTGTTTTAATTATTTATACCATTAGCAATCCATATTTATTCGATAGTGCGCCGCCTCGCTTACAAACGGCTCTTTTGCTAACAGGTATTATCTTATTAGGATGCTTACTCTGGCTCGAATATCATTTACTACGCGAATACGAGATACCGATCACATCCAGCATCGCATTAGCTATCTTTGTTGTGTCAATCGTAATCAGCTTAGTTGTCATCACAACACCCGGTATTATCGCTGGTTTTGTCATTGTTTTGTTAGCTTTTCGTCGGCGCAATAATATTTTATTGGGGATTGGCTATGCTTATTTAGCTGGATTCATCGTCTACTATTACTATTGGCTCGATGTAACATTGCTGACAAAATCAGTCATTTTGATGAGTGTCGGTGTCTTGCTAATTATTGCGCGTTTTGGTCTCCGCCGATTGACACTCGTTCCAGATGAAAAGAAAGGTATGTCCGCATGAATACAATCAGAGTAGCGATTCTATTTGGCACATTAGGCATTTTCCTGTTTTTCATCAATTCAGGCATCATCACATCTGAACGTAATATCGAAAATGCAACGGTTGCTTATTTAGACCTCGCACCGCGTGATCCGCGTTCTCTAATTCAAGGCGATTTCATGCAATTAGCTTATGCCATTGAGCGTGATGCAAATAGTGATGCCACAGAAGATCGTGGTCAATTGGTGGTTTCGTTGGATGATAGCGGCATTGTGAGTTATGAGCGCGTCTATGATGCTACAACATCACTAGCAGATAATGAGATGCTTATCAATTATTTTGAAGGTCGGCGAGCAATTCGTGTTGGTGTGGATTCGTTCTTCTTCCAAGAAGGGCAAGCTGATGATTATGCGCGTGCGCGTTATGCTGAGGTTCGGATTTTAGAAAATGGTGGTGTTATGCTCATTAATCTCACTGATGAGAATCTTGTTGTCATTAATCCCGATTAAACCTTAGGAAGTACAACTCTATATTTCTCAAAATGCCATCTCTTGATTAGGGATGGCATTTTTTAATAGTATAACTCCAAAGCGATTTTGGCAATTTGCACAATATTTTAACGCTTTGTTTGTGCATCTTGCGGTATACTGTTGGGAAACCACATTTTTTGAAAGGTAATAGTATGAAAATCGGTATTCCAGCAGAAATTAAAAAAGATGAAAATCGGGTTTCTCTACCACCCAATGGTGTTGCTGAATTAGTTCGGCATGGACATACGGTTTATGTTCAAACAGATGCAGGCATTGGTAGTGGCTTTAGTAATGCCGATTATGAAGCAGCAGGCGCAACAATTATGCCATCGGCAGCAGAAACATGGCATAATGCAAATCTAGTTATTAAAGTTAAAGAACCACAAGCAAGCGAATATGGCTTCTTACGTGATGATTTATTATTGTTTACCTACTTACACCTTGCTGCTGATGAAAAACTCACCCGCGCCATGCTTGATAGTGGTGTAACAGGTATTGCATACGAAACCGTCGAAGATGCTGAAAAACGTTTGCCCTTATTAGAGCCAATGAGTGAAGTTGCAGGACGGATGGCATCCCAAGTGGTTGCTCATTATCTGGAAAAGCATGCTGGCGGACGCGGTGTTCTGATGGGTGGTATTCCGGGGGTGAACGCTGCTCATGTGGTTGTGCTGGGTGGCGGTACAGTCGGTACTAATGCAGCCAAAGTTGCACTCGGTATGGGTGCGCGTGTAACCTTGTTGGATGTTAATATTGAACGCCTCCGCTACCTTGATGATGTCATGCATGGTAATTTCCAAACACTCTATAGTAGTGCTGGTAATATCAAAGATATCATTCAATCCGCCGATGCCGTCATTGGTAGTGTTCTCATTACAGGCGCACGCGCTCCAAAATTGATTACACGCGATATGCTCTCGTTGATGCCTGCTGCTAGTATCATTGTCGATGTCGCAGTGGATCAAGGCGGTTGTGTCGAAACAACCCATCCAACAACACATAGTGATCCAACTTTCTTTGTGGATGGTGTTTTGCATTACGGCGTTGCTAATATGCCGGGGGCTGTTCCACGCACCAGTAGCTTAGGCTTATCCAACGCGACTTTAAGATATATCGTGCAACTTGCTAATAAAGGCTTGGATGCGTTGCGTCATCATGATGGTTTCCTCAAAGGGTTGAATACCTATGCTGGCAACTTAACCTATCGTGGTGTGAGTGATGCCTTCGACTTACCTTATGTCGATCCGCTTGAAGCCATTAATCAAACCCCTGAGCGTGTCATCTAACCACTCGGCATAAAAATTTTTAACCTGAGAACATACCATCGTTGTTCTCAGGTTTGCTTGCATCAATCCTCATAGTTGGTTACGCTAAATTATAGACTGCCCATGATTCACGAGGCAAAAGCGAATGCGTTCAAAATGGATTCTTGTTATATTTGCACTTTTTACAGGTGCGATACTGTCATTTGACCAACTCAACCAACATCCTGACCGTGCTATTGCTGTGCAGATGTTTGATGTAAATGGCAACAATGTCGGTGTGATTGTTGCTCAACCTGTACCGAATGATCGCGTATTAGTTACAGTAAATTTGCGTGGATTATCAGAAGGATTTCATGGATTTCATATTCATGAAACAGGATCATGTGATGCAAATACAGGCTTCGCTTCTGCGAATAATCATTTTGATTTAGCAAATAATCATCATGGTCAGCATTCAGGTGATTTGCCGATTTTAGAGGCAGATGCTACAGGCTATGTATATCTTGCAGTTTATACAGCACGCTTCAAATTTGATGATTTATCGGATAGGGATGGTAGCGCTTTTATTGTCCATGCCGATGCCGACAATGTTGCGCATATTCCAGCACGCTATGGTGGTGCTGATGCAACAACACTCGCTAATGGCGATGCAGGTCAACGGATTGCTTGTGGTGTGATTGCTGCACCGCAATAATCATATCTTTTCATCGACATAACGATCCCATTCATGGACAAAATCATCGCTGATAGTGACATCAGCATCACCAGTCGCCAGTTGTTGCGGTGCTTCTGGCGCAAAGTCATCAAGAACGGTTTCAATGAAAAAAGTGATTTCATGCGATTCAATCATGGCAGTTAAGCGATGAGATGTCCATGATAAACCATACAAGCCAACAATTGCGCTCATGAGAAAAATCGGTGACCAGCCTAAATAAATGATGATGGATGTCATGAAGGTAGGTATGAAGAATTGTTCTAGCAGATAACGCAACTTAATCCGACTTCTTAAATGCAAGCGATGATTCTGCTCATCAATTTGATCGAACGCTGCTGATAAGATAGCCGTTGGTTGTGTGCGTCGTTTTGGATGCCACCAGACACGGCTTGTTGTCATCATTTGGAAACTGCCATCATTCCTAGCGCGTATAAAATACCGTCGCCCACTTTTGAATAATTTGCGTAATCCTAAGCGGTTAACACTGGGCTTGGCAGCCGTTTCTAAAATCTTATACACTTGCGCTGGCGTTAAGCGTGCCTGAATATGTGCCGTTTCGTGAACATACCACCCATGATTCATTAGCCAACACCATAAGCGCCAAAATGATGAAGGTGTGCTATCAGGCATTTGAATACGCGAAGTCTGATTAAGATTAGTAACCATTAGCTAACACGCTCGGCAACAATAATGAGGCGTTCTTGATAAGCATTCGTGACAATATCATACGAATTACAGGTAATTAATGTCAAGCGATCATTAATAGTTGGCATCAGAGGTTCTAAGTCAGTTGGTATCGTATAGTAACTCTCCGTTACAGTATAGGTATATTCAATACCTTCCGAAAATATCTGAATTGTATCGCCAATTTGCAAATCTGTTAAACGCGAAAAAATCCCCGGTAAACCACTCGATAACTCCACATGCCCTGAAATAACAGTATTTCCGGGTTGATTAACCCACGCTGTGCCTTCCAGATGCCCAGCATTGCTGCGAAGATTCGTAATATCCCAATTGCCACCTGCTAAATAGGCTTGAATAACATCTGACCAGATATTAGCTGTCGGAATAAATATTTTTGTATCTTCAGGAATATCTTGACGGTTAGATGTGGTATAGCGTGTTGCAACTGTGGGTGTACTTGCCATGATCGGTTGTGATATGGCTTCTTGTGTCGTTTGGGCAGCAGCAAGCGATACAGGCGTTTCATCAATAACAGCCGTATCTGATGAATTATCAAAATAATAAAAGATAACACCAACTATCACTGCACAGAAAATCAGCATCGGCAGGGATAGTCGTCCGAAACGTAAACGCATGATTTGATTATCCTATAACAATAAATACAACGCTATTATATCGGGTGATTAAGCAATGATAGTGCTTAAATCTTACAATACTTGATATTTCCGTATATGATTAAGCCGCTATAATAACCACCTATGTAACAAAATGATGAGGCTATATTATCTATGTGGGAAACGACCCGTGCAACACTCGATCATAATCGTAGGGATATAGTAATGATGCTCTTGTTAAGCATCGTTGCCATTCTCTTATTTTTGCCGATGATGACTCGCTGGCAAGTGATGGGAGATTACACAACCCATAATCAATTAGCATTGGATGCAATCACCAATTTAGGAGAGGTTTTACGAAATACACCTCACTTTCTCTATCATATCACGGTAGCAGGTGTTTATAACTTGCCGTTTATTCAAGATATAAATGTTGCTGCTGTATGGGTGCTATTGGGATGCTTTATAGCTACACTTATCATTATATACTGGCAACTACGGCAACGTACATCCTTGCCACCAACATGGATTGTTATTAGCGTACTAGGCTTGTTATCTGTTTGCTTATCCATCATGATGCCAATCAATTTCTTTACCCCTGAGAATCTCTATTTTGGCTATCTTGTACCGCATGTTTATCACAATCCCACGATGATAATCATGAAGCCATTTGCGATAGTGATCTTTTTTATGGCGTTGCCATTATTTTTTAATAGCAATCCCTTATCACGCTGGTGGATTTTACCCCTAGCAGTTTTGACGAGCGTATCACTCATTGCTAAACCAAGTTTTATCATCGCTTTTGTGCCGGCTTTAGGGCTAATCACTTTTGGCTTGATGTTGCGCCGTATTGCAGATGTCCCCAGTATTCTCAAGCATCCACAAACAATTATCCAAGCCTTCACATTTAAAGATAAGGCACATGCCGATACCTTGCCCTTGATGCTACGCCCAAGCTATATTAATTGGTCAGTATTAATAATTGGTATGGTAATACCAGCGATTTCTGTCTTGATTTCCCAAAGGATAACTTGGACAAGTGCAGGAGGTATCGGCATTGATCCCTTACGTGTGTTATACGAATGGACATTACATTATGAGGATAATGCCGATCAACAATTAGTCTATAAATTCATCATGTCGCTTGCTTTTCCACTGCTTGTATATGGACTTCACATCACTAAGACGCATAAAAATCTTATGCTGAATACCGCTTGGTTGATGTTTGCTGTCTCCGCAATTTTTTACTATCTCTTTGTTGATTACACAGTCATTGCCGCAGGGGATTTTGGTTGGAGTATTCAAATTGCGGTTTTGTTGCTATATATCACGGCAACTATTTTCATGTTACAAGAATATGGTCATAACCTGATGGGGGAAGCCTTAAGCAGCAAACAATGGGCAATCGTCATAGTCACTTTGCTCACCTTTGCATTGCATATCGTGGCAGGAATTCATTGGTATCGCTTACATATGAGCCAATATTTAGAAGAACTTATCTACACTTGGTGGTAAATGCGTTGTCAGTCCCAACGCTTTATCATATACTAATCATAACTGTTAACGTTACTACGGGTTGAGAGAGTTTAATTATGCCCGACAATATGCCTCGTAATCCATTTGAAGATCATATTAATAGTGAGTCTTTTGATGTGAGCAAGTTAGGGACTGTCAAAGAACGGTCAGCGCTAGAACTGGAAATGGAAGCATTCTTTAAGACCTTACCCGATGTCCTTGACCACACCTTGTGGGATAGTGAGCTAGATACGCGCCAAAAAACAATCAGCGCTTATATTACGACGAAACTCGCTGGACAGATTTTGCGCGAAACACATAGCGATTTATTGGCAGATATGGAGGATTCTGAACTCATCTATTTATTGACTGTTCCTGTGACCTTAGCCATGATTGCCGAAAAGCGCTTGCATCCTATTGATAAAGTATCTAATACCGTCGATATAGCACCACCACCTGCAAGTCCTTACCGTGATGACTTCGCAGATTTGCCCACCGATTGGGGGGTTGTCCTCAATGATATGTTTCTTAAAGCCAAAGATTTTATTATTAACCTTTTTAGAAGGCGTTAAACGGTTTACTTACAGCAAATTCATCTAAAAACTAGACAATTGTAGGAGCGCATTGGCGTATGCGCCCGCCTAGAAAAACGGCTGGATATGCTGAATATACAGCACGTTAGAATGAGAATTTTTCTTTGAACTGTCCGAATATTAAATGAAGCTTCTATATCGTTCGCTATGTCAAAGTGATGCTCATCAGCATCACTTTTTTGTGGGTGCATTAAAACAAAAAACACCTGTTTAGAAACAAGTGTTTTGAGAGGCGACGACCAGATTCGAACTGGTGTACAAGGCTTTGCAGGCCTCTGCCTAGCCACTCGGCCACGTCGCCATAGAAATAACAGTATAGCGGAGTGAATAATGATATTCAAGCCTGAGACTGACACATTTTTACTGAATATCACGTCTTAAAAATACAGTCATCGTTATGATAATACCTGATAATATCCACACTAATAATATCATACTCGATAATCCAAGCGCCCAGTTATCAAGTGTTGTACCTGTAGAAACCCACGCCATAATATTCTGAACATTATAATTGGGCAAAATGCGCGTAATATCTGCAATGAAACCAATATTGAATACGGCACTGATGAAACCTAATGCTGCTTGCGCGATATTATCTGCGAAGGTCATCATAAAACCGATGACAATCCCTGCACTGGTTGACCGCGTGATAATGGCTGCAATACTGGCATAAAATGAAGCCATAAAGAAATTCGCAAATATAGCAAACGATACCCATAAATATTGTTGTACAAATGGAATATCAAAATCGTTCCATGCTCCTGTTTCTATCGGCAGCTTGAGGAATATCGCATATTCTAGTGAGCCAATCACCGTCATAATTGCCATCATCTGCGTGGAAAAAATGATACCAGCAATGATGATAATATACTTAGCAATCACAATCTGATTACGATCTGTGCGAGGCAGAATATTTTTCCATGTATTCCAAGTCGTTTCTGAACCAAAACTGACTGCTGCAAAAATAATGTATAAGCCTTGAGCAATGATTTGATTAGCAAACAAGAGCGCAAGAATGACTTGCTCATTGAGGTTGATTGTGGCGATTGGACTTTGAAGTGTTGTAAAGCGGTCTAGCATCGTAAAAACCGTTAATAGCACAATCGTTGTAACAGGTAAGACACCCACAGATAAAACACTGACTGCAAGATTACGGCGTGATTTTAAAAATTCGGCACGCAATAGATTAATCATGGGTCACCTCCAGAAATAAATCTTCCAGTGTCTGGCGTTTGTGGCTGACCTCATAAATTTCGAGTTGTTGGGCTGCAAGGAGTGCAATAATGTGCGGAATCTCACCATAGGGTAATATAATTTCAAGCGCGTCATTTACAAGTTGTACATCAAATTGCTCAGATAAAATGGTTTGTGCTGTAGCGAGTGGGCTTGCCACAATCCGTACAATTGAGCGATGCCCCAGTAACTCACTAATTGTACCTTCACTGACTAATGCCCCACGTTGAATAATAGCAACCCGATCACAAGTTTGTTCAATTTCGTGTAATAGATGACTCGATAGAAAGACCGTTTTACCCTCATTTTTGGCAAGATTTTGGATGAGATCACGCATATCTTGGATGCCTTTAGGATCAAGTCCACTGGTTGGTTCATCAAGGATGATGAGATCGGGATTGTGCAATAACGCACCTGCAACCCCTAAACGTTGTTTCATCCCTGTTGAATATGTTTTTGTTTTGCGATTTGCAAAGGCACTCATGCCAACTACATTTAACACCCAATCAATCCGTTTAGCGTCGATATTGCCTGTTGTGTAAGCAAGTGTCCGCAAATTATCGTATCCTGTCATGAATGGATAGAAGGTTGCGTCTTCAACCAATGCGCCAACGCGATTTTTCAAAATATCGCTTGCATTTGTAATAGATTTTCCAAAAAGATAGGCTTGCCCTGACGATGGATAAATTAGATTGAGTAACATACGGATGGTTGTTGTTTTACCAGCACCATTGGGACCTAAAAACCCATACACCTGATGCGGTTCAACATCAAGTGATAATTGGTTGACAGCATATACTTCTTGTTTATTGTGCTTGTACATTTTGGAGAGCTTGTCTAATTGGATCGCACTTGTCACAATCATTCCTCAGCACTTATTTGACGTAAAATTAGCATAGTCATTTTTATAAATATTCGCAATGAAGGAATCTTGCTTCTAGTATAGATACCCGCCCATATATGACGTAAAATGAAAAAATAAGCACATTACAACTTGCGAAAATAGCAATATGCTATCACAATACGCGCTATGACAAATAAAGACGATTTGACAGAAAACAACTTACATAATAATGAACCATCTGTTACCCCACAGCCTAAATCGGCTGTGAATACCGATGATCTTGATGTAGAAGGTGCATTAGCCGCCTTATCTTCATTGCATGATTTATCGCATGATACCCAACGCGATGATGCAGATGACTTAGTAGACGACGATGATGATAAGTCACTTGAGCTAGACGACGACATATCTGATATTCAATCCTTCGAGCGTCTTGAGGTTGAGGATATGGATCATGATGCTAATCAAGTAATCGGGCAAGACATAGCGTCTTATGATAATGGCACATTCCCACATCCGCCTGTTAGTGTCTTGCATCGTGGACAATTAGCTTCTGTTATCCCTGCGCTACTCCTGATTGGAATTGGTAGCTATCTGACATTCCTCATCACGACATCTGATGTTGCCTTAGACCCATCAATTATTGTTGCAACCTTAGTGGGTGGTCTCGGTATGATCCTACTGGCGCAATGGATTTCTTCTTCACGCTGGTCAATGGGTAATTTTTTTATTGGTGCGGTGTTGTTACTCGTAGGTAGTACGATTGCTTATCTTCTCTTGCCGAATCAATTAAGTTTAGGCGATGGGTATCCACTTATTATCACTGCCATTGGGACAGCATTTATCATCACCGATTTATTTATGCCATCGGGACGGCGTATTTGGTTGATTGGCTTAATCTTAGCGATTGCAGGATTAGCAGGTCTCCTGACCACAACCACTATTAGCCAATTAAGTATTGTCAATTCACTGAATGGCTTGCTGCCTGTCGCACTGATTATTTTAGTCGTACTCTTGTTGACTCCCTTCGTGCGCCGTCGGCAATAGCTCATGAAAATTGCGATTGATGCCAGTCGGTCTACTGTGGAACGCGCAACGGGTACAGAACACTACGCACGACAATTAATTTATGCTCTAATCGAATTAAATGAGCAACGCAATAATCCACATGAGATTGTGCTGTATTTTCGGGATCATCCTGCTCCAAACTTATTTCCGCAATCGCGCTTTGTGACACAAACAATCATTCCGTTTCCACGTTTATGGACGCATATTCGATTGGCAGCAGCATTGTGGTTATCACATCCTGATGTGACCTTTGTTCCAGCCCACAGCTTACCTATTTCATTCCCCGGTGCTGCGGTTGTGACTGTTCATGATTTAGGGTATAAGCATTTCCCCGATGCTCATGAAGCCTCACAGGTACGTTATTTAGATTGGTCAACACGCCATAGTGCTAACCGTGCAACCCGCATTCTCGCTGATAGCCAAGCAACAGCCGACGACCTCCAATTATTTTATGGTATCCATGCCAATAAAATAGATGTTGTTTATCCCGGTGTGGATGCCCCCAAAGATAAACCGGGGTGGGAGCTTTATTCAAAATATGAAATTCCACTATCCTACTTTCTGTTTATTGGCACATTACAACCGCGCAAAAATATCGAGCGTATCGTCCGCGCTTTTGATATGTGGCAAGGCGGCAACCCTGATAAAAACATCGGCTTGGTTTTAGCGGGTAAAGAAGGCTGGCTATTTGACGCACGTTGGATTGAAGGGGTCGATAATGTGCATTTGATAGGTTATGTTGATGATGAAGACAAAGGTGCATTATTGCGCCAATCCACAGCATTGATTTTTCCATCGCTTTATGAAGGATTTGGCTTTCCTGTGATTGAAGCCATGCATATGGGTACAGCCGTTATTGCCAGCAACACATCGAGCTTGCCTGAATTAGTAGGTGAGGCAGGTATCTTAGTCGATCCATTATCGATCCCAGAAATTGCAGCCTCGCTTGATTTAATTGCGAATAATGATTTGCTACGGCGTAAACTGGGTGTCAAAGGAATGATGCAAGCCAAGCAATTTACCTGGCAAAAAGCAGCCGAGCAAACACTCAATATCCTCGAAGATGCAGCAAAATTATGAAGTTTTCATAAGAAATTGAAAATTTGTTCGGTTTCTTAGCACATCTTTTGAACCATCCTGCTACTTCACGCGTATAATAAAAGTAGATAGGAGGTGTCATATGTCGAAAAATCCAAAACGATCTGTTGCACATAATGAACTAACATCCACGCAGTTACCACATTTACGAATACAAATTGATTCTAGCTTAAAATATAGTGGCAATCTCAATAGCACAGTCATGGATATAACAACGCTCGATAATTATTATTTCGTTGATAAAAATAGTGCCAATCAGATTCAGCGCGTTCTTTACTTCCAATTTGAGGGGGTATTACCTAATAGCAACCATCAATTTGATTATCCTAACATGCAAGCCATCCAACTCAGTCATCAAGCCTTTCAATATGATGGAGGTGTGCGCATGTACACGCAATCAAAGATTGATAACCAACCTGATGATTCTGATGTTCGCCAAACAGTTGACTTCCTAAAAGATCAAGCTGCTCATTTTTGTGAAGGGCATTACTATGGCATGTTACGCTTTGCCCAAATCCTTGACGCTAGCCAGCAAAATGATCTCCTCATTATTTACCTCGAACGCTTACAAGAAGCGGATATTCCAGATGACATCATCGCTAAAAGTCGCTATTCAGAAGAATGGTCTGCTTATTGCAAGCAACTCTTAGCGCGTGCTATGAGAACATTTTCTATTTGTGATGACGAAAGCTAATTTGTGCTTGGGTGTAGGTGTCTGATCTGCGCCCTATAGATAAATCGCTATACCGTTTTGCCTCACAATGAGTACAATGAAGTCTATCCTAAACCTACCATGAGGTCAGTAAACTACTTATGCCAGACCGCATCCTGCTTGTGCAACTCGCTGATATTGGGGATTTAATCGTCACAATTCCTGCCATAATCGCATTGCGTGAAGCCTTGCCTGATGCTCACTTAACCTTGCTAACTTCTCATCATGCAAAGGCAGTCATTGCAGCCGATTTGGTCGATGCTATTCTCGCATTTGATAAAAAAGGACTTAATGGCACAAAAGCCTTACTGAATCCTGCCAACATTCAGCGAATTTTTGCACTCCGAGAAGGTCATTACGATACCGTTGTGTTTTTCCATCATTTCACACTGAAACTGGGAGCGCTTAAATTTTGGTTGATTGCAAAAGCGACAGGTGCCGAGTATATCCTTGGGCTTGATAACGGTAATGCACCTTTTCTAACGCATACCATCACCGACGAAGGATTCGGTGCCAAGCATCAAGCGCAATATTGGCTAGATTTAGTTGCCTTACTTGGTGCATCATCACAGCCACGCCCTGCACACATTCCATTAGATGGGGGTGTTTTACCCATTTCTGTTAAGCGTGGTATACGGATTGTGATTCATGCGGGCGGTGGTGATTATGCCTTAGCGCGTCGTTGGTCAGCGCGTGGCTTTGCTCAGGTAGCTGATAAACTCCATGACGAATATGATGCTCAAATTATCCTCGTTGGAACAGCGAGTGATAATGCTGCCGAAGTGGTCGCTAACATGAGCCATCAGCCGATGAATTTGAGCGGTAAAACGACACTCACGCAACTTGCAGATATATTGCGCTCGGCAGATTTATTTATCGGCACAGATAGTGGCGTTACCCATTTAGCGGCTGCTGTTCGTGCGCCTGTGCTTGCAATTTTTGGTGCGACTAATCATGAAGCATGGTCGCCTTGGTCGCCCAATGGTCAAGTAACAGTTTTGCGAAGTGCGCCTGAATGCAGTCCCTGTATTTATGTGAAGCATAGTATTGGCGCACGCGAAGGCTGTGAGCAAAAAACCTGCATGACTATGATTACGCCCAATCAGGTATTAACGGCTGCGCGTCAGATGCTATCCGATGATAGCGTGCCTGTATTAGAAGGCTATCCATTTGATGCGCGTGATAAGCGTGATTGGAAAGATCGTGTGCATATTTTAGGATTGCCTGTTGATAATATTACCTATCGGCAATGGTTAAATCTGATTGATAAATGGGTCAAAGAGGGTACACGACCCCATCATGTCTGTACTACAAACCCTGAATTTATGATGATGGCACAACATGATCCGAATTTTAAGCATATTTTACAACGTGCTGATCTATGTGTCCCTGATGGATCGGGTCTCTTATGGGCAGCCAAACTCTTGAAATCACCTTTAAAAGAACGGGTTACAGGTAGCGACGGTGTACCGCGTATTGCAAAAGAAGCAGCGCTGCGAGGCTGGAAATTATTCCTACTTGGGGCAGCCGAGGGTATTGCGGAACAAACAGCAGAAATATTGACAGCACAGTATGCAGGTTTACAAATTGTGGGAACATACGCAGGTAGTCCATCTGCCGAAGAAGAAGCCGATATTGTTGCGATGGTCAATGATAGTGGGGCAGATATTGTTCTCGTTGCTTATGGTGCGCCTAAGCAAGATAAATGGATTGCACGCAATATGCCACGTTTGACCGTTAAAATGGCAATGGGTGTCGGCGGTACATTCGATTTTATTGTTGGTAAAGTTCCGCGTGCGCCACAATGGATGCAAGATTATCATTTAGAATGGTTGTACCGCTTGTATAAAGAACCTTGGCGAATTTGGCGCATGATGCGCTTGCCACGCTTTGTCTTAGCCGTTATTTTAAGAGGAGCGCACTAAATGACACTCTACTTTTATACAGTCAGTGGTGATTACGGCGAATTTTCTAATTTTAGTCGGCATGGATTTATGTTGGATGGGTACTATTGGAAAACATCGGAGCATTACTTCCAAGCGATGAAATTTGAAGATACACCTCACTATCATCAAGTGCGCGAAGCAAGAAATCCGAAAGACGCTGCAAAACTCGGACGTAGGCGTGACTTCCCATTACGAAAAGACTGGGAAGCAATCAAAGATGATGTCATGCGTCGAGCAGTGCAACAAAAATTTGAAACACATGCTGATCTAGCACAATTGTTGTTATCCACAGGCGATCAACTTATCGTTGAAAATGCCCCCTCAGATTATTATTGGGGATGTGGTCAAGATGGTTCAGGCAAAAACAGGCTCGGCATCATTCTTATGGATGTTCGAGATACTTTATCAAAACAGAACAGAAAAGATAATCATGACGGATAATCTTAAAGCCTTAGTACCACAATTAGCCAATCATCATGTTTTAGTTTTAGGAGATGTCATTCTCGATGAGTATGTTATCGGTAGCGCCCATCGCATGAGCCGTGAAGCGCCAATTCCTGTGCTAGAACTCGAAACACGCCGGTTTATCCCCGGTGGCGCAGCTAACCCTGCTGTTAATATCGTCGGTCTAGGGAGTGCTGCTGTGCAAGTCGGTATCATTGGCTCTGATGATGCTGCAACACATCTACGCGAACAATTAGATGCTATCGGCATTGATGTTACAGGGCTTGTGATTGATACATCCAAACCAACCACGCTCAAAACCCGTATTCTGGCACAGATGGGGTTGCGCTTCCCTCAACAAATTGCACGGATTGATACCATTTCTCGTGATCCTATTGGGCAATTCATTCAAGCAGCTTTGATGCAACGCTTACAAACTCATATTGACTCAACCGATGCCATTTTGATCTCAGATTATCAAAATGGATTGTTAACGTCCAATGTCATCACCTTGGTTAAGCAAATTAACCGAGGAAATAAGCCAGTTATTGTTGATACACAAGGCGCACTCGATAAATATCATGGTGTGGATGTGATTAAGTGTAATGCAGATGATGCAGCACAATTCTTGAACACATCATTGGAAACGAACGAAGATTTTGCTGGGGCTGCCCGTGAACTTGCTCTGCAACTATCGGTAAAAACAGCCGTTGTCATCACACGCGGTTCAGATGGCGCAACATTGGCTACACAAGATGCCGCAGCCTATGTCAATGCACCTGATGTCAGTGATGTTTATGATACCGTTGGCGCAGGTGATACATGGATTGCTGTGATGACATTAGCAATGATTGCAGGTGCCGATTTAGCAGACGCAGCTTTATTGGCTAATGTTGCCAGTGGTATTGTAGTGCGTCATGTCGGTAACTATACACCATCCCCTGCCGAATTATTGGCAGCATTAAGTGAATAACTGATTTACGCCCTTAGTTTTAAATTAGAGTAGTTAAGGTACAGGAAACCCTTAAACAGATTTTTTGTACTGAGTGCTGGCTGCTGAGTAAAGACAAATTTTTTCTCAGAACTCAGAACGATGAACACAGCACTCTGCATATGCTCGAATCTTAGCTGTGATGACTCAATTTCAACCTTTCGCGTAAGGTCAGTGAATAATACACTACTTACTGGGTGGTATCTTGTACAAAAACAATTGAGTTGCCATCGGGATCATAAACTGCACACATCAAGCGTGAATCTTGTTCTTCAATGGCAGTGATTTGTGTGCCACCTGCATTGAGCGCTGCAATAAATGTCTGATGAATATCATCAACTTTGAAGCGAAATTGATGCCGATTTTGATGAGCATTAACACCTGCAACAACGTTCGGACACATTACTAAAGGGATGTTTGCTAACATTCCCGAATAAAAGGTGGCATCTGGATAGGGTTGAAATGAGGTAAGATGACTTGATAAGACTGTATTGTAAAATTCAACCATTTGCATCATATCTGTTGTTGCAAGCGTAATCGATTCAATTTGGATAGCCATGATGAAATTGCCTCCTGCGTTGGATTTGTATCATAAGTATATGGAATATTTGTTCTAAAATCAAGCAATTAGGAGTTGATAATGGGATTATGGACACCCCCTAATGATGAATTTTTTACGACGGTATGGGATATTGTCCGTCAAATTCCAGTAGGTAAAGTGAGTACCTATGGGCAAATTGCCTCTATGATTCCGCCATACGAAGGGACTGATCCTAATGCTCATCAACGCTTATCACCTCGCTGGGTAGGGACGGCAATGCGCCAAACACCTGATGAGACTGTGCCTTGGCAACGAGTGATTAATAGCCAAGGTAAAATTAGCCTACCTGAACCCAACGCCAGTAAGCAACGGAACTTACTACAGTCAGAGGGTATTGTATTTAATCAGTCGGGAAAAGTAGATTTGCTTGAATTTGCTTGGGAAGGTCCTGATGATGCGTGGTTGGATCGGTATAACTTATTGCCACCTAATCAATTTTTGAAAAAACCCACACAAAAACCATTATTCTAGCAAGAGCGTAATAATACGCCCTTGCCAGTATGCAAACTAATTTAGCTTATACTTCGACAATTGTATTCTCTGCTAATACAAATCGGTAAGCCGTTGGCATGCGATCTGTCGAGATAACTTGAGCATTATCCGCGAGCAAGCTACGGTCAATCCGCCCCGGAATATGACTAATTGTGCAATCATTCATCACAATGCTGGCTTCAATTTCGCTACCTTCAATCACACAATTATTGCCGATAGCCGTATAAGGACCCACATAGCTATTGCTGATAACGGTATTATCGCCAATGATAACAGGACCACGCACAACACTATCGATAATTTTGCTATTTTCACCAATAATGACACGGTGTGATACATCGCTATCCCCTTGAATCTTAGTTGCATCAGTGGGGGCAGGTGTCCAAGGCAATTCTTCGAGTACCAGTTGATTCGCTAAAATGATGGGATCGGGTTTACCTGCATCAATGAACCAGCCTTTGATCGTATAGGGTACGACATCTTTACCGCCTGTGATGAGTGCCTGAATAGCATCTGTGATTTCATATTCACCACGAAGAGATGGCTCTAAATTATCAATGACTTCAAAGATGGAATGACGGAATAAATACACGCCAACAATCGCTAGATTACTGGGCGGATCTTTTGGTTTTTCGACCACACGTTGCACAACACCATCTTCAACGACAGCAATACCAAAGCGTGTGGGATCAGGAACAGGCGCTAAAACAATCGAGGCATCGGCATCCGAGGCTTCAAAATTGCCAATGAAGTCTGACATTTTGTCTTGGAAAATATTATCCCCAAGGAACATTGCAAAAGGTTCGTTCCCTACAAAATCACGGCAAATACCTGCTGCATGAGCAAGCCCCAATTGTTCTTCTTGTATGATATATTCTAATTTTACGCCTAAAGCATCACCTGACCCAAAGGCTTTTACGATAGGAGATTCTAGATTGTTGACCACAATCCCGATTTCAGAAATGCCAGCCCCTTTAATCGTATCAATTGCATATTCAATAAGGCGTTTATTAGCAACTGGCACAATTGGTTTTGGCATAGTTAACGTCACAGGACGTAAACGAGTGCCTTGTCCTGCTGCAAGAATAATTGCTTTCATAAATAGAAAAACCTTCCTGAGTATAATGAATGATAAAATAACCTTTATTATCCTATCATGGGTCATACTGATGTGATAGTTAATGAGCCGTAAAAATTTATGATTAATACACTCTTAATATTATAATTAGATAAATTACATCAGCAAATGTTCATTTGAAAACATAAGGTTTAGTCGATTATTTAACGGGTCATGGCTACAAAGCGTCGCCGTGTTCGTTTCCATAAACGCTCTGGATTTTTGATGGGTTCATGATCTGCCCACTCCATCACGGTATCGCAAATATCCCAAACTGCATCTTTGCGAGCGATGCCTTTGGCATTTTCAGCCCGTTGTTTGAGTGCTTCTTCACCTTCATCGAGCCATGTTTTGATATAATGCGCGACTTGTTGCGGTTTAGGTGCCCAAGCGCCTGCATCATTTTCGACCACATAGTCAACATTGCCATCTTCTTGTCCGGGGATTGCATCCATCAAAATCATTGGCAGACCTGCAATGGCAGCTTCGGTAATCGTCGCTGGACCCGCTTTGGTGACAATTATATTGGCAGCATCCATCAGTTGTGGCATATTTTTTACAAATGGATAAACATGCGTCGGTTGATTCCAATCAGCTTTTTCACATTTTTCTTTGAGTGTTGCGTTACGCCCTGCAACAATCACCAACTGAATATCGCGTTTAAGATCATTGATTGCGCGTGCAGTTTCCCATAGGG
This sequence comes from Phototrophicaceae bacterium, assembly GCA_049680565.1. Taxonomy (GTDB): domain Bacteria; phylum Chloroflexota; class Anaerolineae; order Aggregatilineales; family Phototrophicaceae; genus JAUZRW01. The sequence continues at coordinate 53,382 of JBAUIA010000427.1, read as the reverse complement.
GACCCATACCATCGCCACCTGCAACCATCAAAATAGTAAATTTATCTTGCTCCCAGCCCAATTTTTGACGTGATATTGTTTGACCTTCTAGTTTTTCAATAAATGCTGGGTTTACAGGCAAGCCTGTAATGCTCATTTTTGATGCTGGCATCCCATATTCGATCCCGCGATCAAATGCTGCTTGCGTAGGAACCATCGTATGCTCAGATTTTTTGTCATACCAAAAATTATGAGTAGATACCAAATCGGTAACGACTGTGATAAAAGGAGGGCGTTCTGGTAACGATTGCCACGCTTTTAGTGATGGGTTAGCGACAAGTGAATGAACACAAACAATGACATCAACAGGGTTTTGGCGTGCCATCTTTTTAAACCGCCGTGAATTAACAGTATACATAGCGCGTGATACCGCAGCAGCACGTCGTCTGGTGTTTAACATTTTGTAGCCTATACCCCATGATCCTTTGCTGTTTTCGATTAACCAAGGATAAAATTCTGGGAAATAATTCATCGGGAATTGGCTCATTTTAAAGACATCAAGTAATTCTGCGTCAATGTTTTCTTTACCATGTTTGATAAATAGTCCATCCCGGATAGCTTCGGCAGCCGCACGATGTCCACCACCTGTATCTGACATCAGGAACAAGACTCTCTTTTTCAAGGTTATTCTCCTTCACTACAATTAATTAGTAGGTAGAATGACGGATTGCCTATAGGTTATCATTCTCATTATTTACTCATTGTATCATAGCATAATGCCAGCGAATTACGATGATAGCGCCTAAATTGACTTTTCCTATCGATACAATACAAAAATAAGATTGTATTTGTTACAACACAGATGATGTTAATAAGTTGCTGATAATTCCGTGCTATAATCAGCCAATAACTGATGTAAACAGGTGTGGAGATTACCATGTTATTGTTTGGAATCTATGATCCAGTTGCACTAACTGCAATTGGGCTTGTATTGTTTTTTGGCATGGGTTGGCATGAATATGCTCATGCAGTGGTTGCTGATTGGTGGGGTGATCCGACACCTCGTAAAATGGGACGTTTAACGCCAAATCCAATTGTTCATATCAACTGGGTTGGTTGGTTGATGTTTCTCATCCTAGGATTTGGTATTTTGGGGTCTGTTCCCATTAATACACGCGCTATGCGTGACCCACGTTGGGGATCATTCTGGACATCTTTTGCAGGACCACTATCTAATTTGCTACAAGCTGTTATCTTTGGCATTCTTGCGAACTTGTTCTTGAATCTCGCACCTGAAATGCTCACACAAACAGGGGTAGTGGGTAATTTCTTACAAGCGCTATTAACCTATGGTGTGCTTTTCAATGTCTTGTTATTTGTTTTTAACTTGCTACCGTTGTTCCCTATGGATGGCTGGCACATGATGTTGGCAATTTTACCGGGAACAGGGCTTGAATGGTCAGCGATTCCAGCATTTGTTCGCACAAGTTTAAGACCGATTGCAGCATTTCTGAATCGTCCAGCATATAAATGGTCGGAGTGGGCGCAGATAACACAATATGCGTTTTTCATCGCGCTGATGATTGGTTTTGTTGTACCTCAACTCAGTCCACTGAATTTCTTGATTGGTACGCCTACAATCAGAATATCATCATTATTATTGCCTTGGTTCTAATGCTGTGATGCAACGTTTTAAACAAGGTGTGCGAGCTTTATTCGCTTTCACAACATCCGTTGATTTTGAACTTGCAGAGCGTTATCTCTCACCACAGCAGATGACGCTCTTTCGTCAAATGGCAAAACCAGAGCAACTCCACAGCCTTAATGTCTTACGAGATGTTCTTGCACAAGCAACGACGACCCCTCATGACTTGGCAGTTGCAGCACTCTTGCATGATGTCGGGAAATCGCGTTATCATCTTGCTGTATGGCAGAAAACACTATCTGTGTTTATCAGTAAATTACTGCCACCGCTTGATAATCGGCTTAGTATAGAGGCAACTTTGACATTTTGGCGAGCGCCTTTTATTGTACGACGACATCATCCACAATGGGGTGGTGATTTATTGAGTGCCTACGCACCAGATTGTGTCATTTGGCTTGTCAGCCATCATGCTGATTCTGCCGATGATTGGCAACATCACGCATATTATGATCTTTTAGTCCGTTTACAAATAGCAGACGATGCCAACTAAGTTTTCATTGTTTCTCGATAAGTATCTGGCATAGTGAATGCTAACTGTTGGAATAAAACACTCTCGTGGGTCATCACGGCACAAGTACAACAAGGTATTTACAACCGTTCGTAAAATAACCAGAGAGTTATCTCATTAAAAAAGTATTTTAGGAGTATCAATATGGCGAATTTATCTGTCGCTATTTTAGGCATGAACCGTACCACAACATCATTTGGATTAGCGCTCAAACGCTTTACAAAAAAAGGTGGTAAACATAGCTTTGTCGTCACAGGTTTTGACCGAACATCTGAGCATTTGAAACAAGCAAAGAAGATGGGAGCGCTCGATAATACGGAATCGCGCCCAGAAAATGCTGTCAAAGATGCGGATATTGTCATCATGGCAGTATCTTATGAAGAGGTCGAATTTACATATCGTGATATTCGTCAATCCTTACGTGATGGTGTTGTGATTCTCGATATGTCACCCCTCAAACAACCATCCTTAAATTGGGCAAAGTCATATCTCACATCAGAACAACACTTAATTGGCATGACTGCAATCGTCAATCCACGTTATATCTTTGATACGAAAGAGGCTGTTGAAGAAGCAGAAGAAGATTTGTTCGATCATAGTGCTATCTTGCTCACACCATCGGCATCATGTGTAAAAGAAGCCGTTGATCTTGCGTTTAACTTTGCAACGATTGTCGGTAGTAAACCACGCTTTTTAGACCCTACCGAGCATGATATGTTACTTGCACAAACTGTACAATTACCCCGTATTTTAGGAGTATCGCTGTTTTACGATTTGATGCAAAAGCGCAATTGGGAAGACCTTAAATGGCTTACAAATCCTGATTTTGGCGCTCTGACACGTCCGTTGTTCGATGTACATCCTGACGGCTTGCGCGATGAGTTTTATGAAAACCGCCAAGTTCTTGCCCGTGTTCTTGATACCTATATTGGTACATTGACTGAATTTCGGGATGCACTGGTAGAAGACGATAAAAATGCGATTGAAGCTGCAACTGTCGATGCCTCAACTGCCTATGAAGGTTGGATCAATAGCCGTTACAAAGCAGATTGGGATGTTGTAGGCGTGAAAGACCCTAAAGCAGATACAGGTGGGATGATGCAAGGCTTATTTGGTAGCAAAATCGCTGAGAAATTATCAGGCAAGGATAAGAATTAACTTTTACTATCATCAACCAGATGATCTACTGTTGTAGAGTTTGGAAAATACTTAAAAATAAATATGCCTATCAATAAAATATAAGATGTGTAGGGGCGTTGCTCTGTCTGCGCCCGCCCAGTGGGAGGACATAAAGTCCATCCCCTACACTCTATAAAAACTTTTAGGACATTACATGTATAGCATAGCATCTGATAATAGGTGGGGCTTCCCTGCCTATTTTTGTTTCGCCCTATTGTTTGCAAAATCGCCCTACTATAATATAAAACCAGTATCCAAAAACGGAGTTAATAACCCTTATGTCATTCAAAACAGATTTGTTATCAGCAATTGAAACGCGCACTGCGACAATTGGTATTGTGGGCATGGGATATGTCGGCTTACCATTAGCTGTAGAATTTGCTGAAGCAGGTTTTTCGGTGATTGCACTCGATGTTAATGCTGATAAAGTCGCAACCCTTAATCAAGGTGTGAGCTATATTGAAGATATTACATCAGAACAAGTAGCCCATCTGGTCAATGCTGGTAAATTACGCGCAACAACATCTTATGATGATTTGCGCGCTGTTGATGCGATTAGCATTTGTGTGCCAACACCACTGCGTAAAACAAAAGACCCTGATATGAGCTTCATTATTCAATCTGTAGAGTCCATTGCGACCATTGCTCATGAAGGCATGCTTGTCATTCTTGAAAGTACAACCTATCCCGGTACAACCGAAGAAATTGTCCGCCCTCGTATTGAGAAAAATGGTTTGGTAGTGGGGGAATCGCTATTTATTGCCTTCTCTCCAGAACGCATTGATCCCGGTAATAAAACCTACGGTGTGCGTAATACCCCTAAAGTTGTGGGTGGTATCACAGCAAATTGTACCGAAATTGCAGCCGCTTTATACGGGACAGGGGTTGATCGCGTTGTAAAAGTCTCCTCACCGACATCTGCCGAAATGGTGAAATTATTGGAAAATACATTCCGCGCAGTGAATATTGGGCTAGTCAATGAAATGGCATTGATGTGCGATAAGCTCGGCATTGATGTTTGGGAAGTGATTAATGCTGCTGCGACTAAACCATTTGGGTTTATGCCATTTTACCCCGGACCCGGTTTAGGCGGACATTGTATTCCTGTTGATCCACATTATCTCAGTTGGAAACTCAAGACGCTCAACTACAATGCACGCTTCATCGAATTAGCGAGTGAGATCAATACAGCTATGCCAGTCTATGTGGTTGATAAAGTTGTGGATGCGCTCAACGATCAATCGCTATCAGTAAGAGGCTCGCGTGTGGTTGTTTTAGGTGTTGCCTATAAACCTGATGTGACAGATGTTCGTGAAAGCCCTGCGTTGGATATTATTGAATTATTGCGCCAAAAAGGAGCAGATGTTGTCTACCATGATCCATTTGTGCCAAGTATCCGTCTGGTGGATGATAAGCAAACCATGTCGACCCAAGTATATTCTGATGACTTATTAGCATCAGCAAATTGTGTTGTGATCGTTACCAATCATACGAGCTACGATTGGGAGCATGTATTGGCGCATAGTCCTGTGATTGTCGATACACGTAATGCAGTCTCTGGATATGACACCAATACGCCTGTTATCACACTCTAAACTTTGCTACAGACAACATTTGACTATATACTGAGTTATCGAGACTAATCATAAACAATGGCGGAGCATTATGGCTGAACTTCCGAGCGATTTGAAGAAATTAGAAACAGTACGTGGCGCATTTGAGATTCTCAAATATCTATATGAAATCCCTAATCATGCTGCTGATGGCGATGATATTATGGATGATCTGGATTTGAGTGTTCGCCGCTTTGATAAAGCAAAACGTCGTCTTGTCACACGTAATTACATCCAAATGCGTAGCGATTATACCTATGAACTCACACGTAAAGGGGTCGAAAGTTCAGAAACATTAATCGCATTTGGTGGAGCAAGCAGTGATGGTGATGATACGGGTATAACACGTCAATTAGCAGTCGTTGTGCCGCGTAATTTTGTGTATGGACAAACATCACCACTTAAAATTGGTATTGCTCCCAGCAACGATATGGCAGATACAGCAAATTTGATTGTGCGCGTCACACCTATTCATGCTGATTTGGGTGAGTATAACGAGATGGCAACGCTTGATAGCAATGCACTTGTGATGGAAACAACCATTACGCCACAAGCCTTTGATAAAGCACGTATCAAAGTGGAAGTTTATCAAATGAAAGATGATGATTTTGCTGAACTCGGTGGCTTGTATTTAGATGTTGTCATTGTTGAATCGGGGGATACAGGCGATGATTACGCCTATACCACCGATTTGAATTTTGACTAATATGCTTATACCTTGTGAGGCATGGTCGCCATGTCTCACGATACAAAAATCTTCTCAAAGCACATCACTTGTGCGCGTCCTAAATCGAGTATGCCACGCTCATGATAGCCATTCTTACGATAAAACCCTTTGAGCTTTGAATGCGTATTTACTGCATCAAACCGTACTTGCTGAAATCCGCGTTCTTGCACCATCTGATCCATTTGCATCATGCACCATGAGCCAACGCCTCGTTGTTGATAACTGGGTAATAATGCAAATGCACTAAAATACATTGTTTCTATATCAAATCTTGACCAGTATGCCGACATATCCGCAAGATAATAGGGTTCAGGCTGCGTACTGATATTAAATGTGCCAACTAGTAGATTGCCCTCATAGACAGTAAAAACCTCTTTGCCCTCAAAATGATTAATGAAATAATCACTAGCTGGGAAGGGATGCCAATGCGATAATCCAAGCGCACGGTGCATATGCTCCCCAGCTAATGCCATGATGCTATAAATCGCAGTATATTGATCGTTTGTTGCCAATTTGAGTGATAAATCCATCTGAATAATCCTCTAATTTTTAATCAAAATGAACCAAAATATCATTAAGTGATTTTTTATCAATATCAGGTACTTGGGCATCATCGGCTGGATACCCTACTGTTAAAATCATCGTTGCGCGTTCATTGGATGGACGCTCTAAAATCTCTTGTAAGAACTTCATTGGGCTAGGCGTGTGGGTCAGCGTTGCTAATCCTGCTAAATGTAAACTTGTGATGAGCAATCCTGTTGCAATACCGACTGACTCATCAACATAATAATGTTTAATTTTCTTGCTGTTTTCATCTAATCCATAGGCTTGCCGAAAAATCACAATCAAATAAGGGGCATGTTCGAGATGCGGTTTATGCCAATCTGTACCGAGTGGCGCGAGTGCTTCTAGCCATTCAGCGCTCATACGATTTTCGTAACTTTCCTTTTCTTCCGCTTCGGCAGCCTCCCGAATTTGGCGTTTGAGATCAGGATTACTCACCACAACGAATGTCCAAGGTTGCTGATTTGCCCCACTTGGCGCACGTCCTGCGGTTTCAATCGCATTTTTAATCAGGTCAAAGGGGACAGGATCGCTGGAATAATCGCGTACTGTTCGGCGTGTTTTCATCTGCTGCAGAAATTGCTCAGACCGTTTTAATTGTTCAGATTCGGGCAATTTTTCAAAAGTGAGTTTTATAAATTTATCAGTATGCGCCATTATCACGAATCCTTATCATAATTTTGGGGTGGCGACCATCCAAACGGCGTATTGTCATCAAGGGCATCAAATGGGATTGCCGTATCATCTAATTCAGGTGCTGAATTTGTCGGATTCGTATATCCGCGCAATTCGTCACGCTTGTTCAAGCGTCGTAGATGATTAGCATAATAGAGCCGTGTTTTTTCGGGCGGGTCTTTTGCAATCCGTGCAATGCCACGCACCATGACATCAAGTGGCATCGGTGCCATGCGCCCTATATGTGTCCAGTTGAGCGGTGGAATACGCCCTAAAACAGTCATCATCTGATAGATTAGGGGGCGATCCGCACCACGTACATAACTGATAGGCGCTCTAATAATCGAGGTGGTCAATCCAAGACGGCGTATATGTTGTTCGGCTTCACGTTTAGAACGCAGATATTCTCGATTAATCCAAGGCGCACGGACTGCACTCAGCAACATAAAATGCTGCACACCATCAGTCACACACATCGAAGCAGCATTGCGTGCAGATACAACATTCAGACGATTGTAAGTTAAGCCTTTAGATGGATCAGCAACCATACTACCTACCGTATGGATAACCGTACCATGTCCACGCGCTCGCCCACGCAAAGAAGCGGAATCCCACACATCTGCAATTGACCAGCGTACCCGCGATTCGAGGAAGCCAAGGCGTTTTTCATTACCTTCACGGATAATGAGCGATACCTCAATGCCTTCAGCTAATAATGCGGATGCTAGATTCAATCCAAGGTATGTGCCACCACCTGTAATCAGGACGTGATTTTGTTTGTTGGTTGCCATAAAGTCATCAATTGTTGGGTGATTATTATTGCGTATTGTACTGTTCAGGAGGGGCAAATCGCAAGCCATCAATCATAGATGGCTTGTAATCGTCACGATAAGAGGCTATCACTGATTATAATCTGAGCCGAAGACGCTCAACATCAATTCTGAAAGGCGCGACACATTTGGAATTAATACCGATGCACCCTCGGGTGTTGACCACGATTGTAAATATTGATAATCCAAAACACCCATTGTGATATTCTCGCGTGGAACATCACGCACATAGAGTGATAATTGAATAATTTGCTCAAGCGTAAGTCCCGTATAGACATTATCTTGCCATGATGACCATAGCGCAGGGGCGCGTGCAATTAAGCTCGGTGCCATATCGAAATCTAAAATACGATCTCGCAAGGCATAGATCACTTGTTGCTGACGCTCTGCACGGCTAATATCACTATCGCCATGCCGTGTACGCGCAAAGCGTAAGGCATCGTAGCCTTCTAAGAAATTTTTGCCAGCAGGCAGATAAAACGGATCATAGCCATAGTTCATACTAGGATACTGCTGATCGTTAATGGTATAGGTGGTTTCAACCTCAACGCCACCGACAGCATCAACAAGATCAATGAAGGCTTGAAAATCAACCGCCATATAATCGTGAACCGTCATCCCAAAATTGCGCGTAATTGTGCGTCGCATCAGGGTAGGTCCATATCCAACTTGCTGAATTTCACCCAGAACCATTGCGGAATTAATGCGTTGTCGGGATGCGTAGCCATCAATAGCGACATAGGTATCACGCGGTAAACTCAAAATACCAATCGTGTTACTCACGGGGTCAATACTGACGAGCATCATCGTATCGGTACGATAGGCTAAACCTGTTTCACCGGGGCGACGATCTAAACCAACCAGAACCATTGTAAAACGTGATTGTCCATCCCACGGTTCTAGGATGATACTACTACCATCATCCAGAAGTAGGGTATCATCTACGATTTCACCACTGAAATCATTGCGTGCAACAACGGCAGTTGGCAAGGCAACATTGGCAGTTGGTAAGGGGATAGTCTCCGTGCTACTGGCTTGAATGATGACAAACGCACCAAAACTGACGACGAGTACCACTGCAAATAAAGCAGCAGCAACGACAACCCAAACCCATTCGCTCGCGCTATTGCCTCTTTGATTTCTACGACGTTTACGCACACGGTCACGTACAGCCGATGATTGCGGTGGCGGTGGTGGTGGCGTTCTATTTTTATTGGCATAATCTTTAGTGCTATATACAGGGCGCGGAGAAGGAATCGATGCTTCTGATTGATCGTCTTGCTGCCCGTTTTGACCTGCATCTATCATGAATTCAGACCCATTCTATAATACAATAGTCACTCACTTAGCATTAACAGTATAAGGCAGGGAACAAAAATGCGTCAATGGCGCTTGATCTACGATACCCCACTGATTGGGGCAGATAACATGGCAATTGATGAATCCATCATGCAATCGGTGGCAATTGGCGAGCAAAAACCGACCTTACGCTTATACGCATGGCATCCTTTATGCCTCTCAATTGGTTACGGACAACGCATCCGTGATGCCGATTTAGACCGTCTACAAGCCTATAATTGGGGGATTGTGCGCCGTCCAACAGGTGGTAAAGCAATTTTACACGGTGATGAATTAACCTATAGTGTCTCTTTGCCTAACGATCATGATTTAGCGCAAGGTGATATTGTCGCAAGTTATCGGCGTATCAGCGAAGCCCTCATGCAAGCATTAGTCTATTTGGGATTATCGCCAGCATCTGAGCAACAAGCAAAAGGCAACAAGGGCTTAGGACCTGTCTGCTTTGAAGTCCCCTCACATTATGAAATCACATCAGGTGGTAAAAAGTTGATTGGTAGCGCACAAGTCCGCCGACGTAATGGCATCTTACAACATGGTACATTACCGCTCACAGGCGATATTACACGCATTTGTGAGGCATTAAGTTATGCTGATGAACAAGAGCGCCAAATTGCAAAGCAACATGTTGATGACCGCGCCACAACACTCGCATCTGTCATGGGCGAGGCGATTGCTTGGCAAGATGCTGCTGAGACCATTGTTCAGGGATTTGCTGATACCTTCGATATTGATTTTGAAGTTGGTGAGTTATCAGATGCTGAAATCGAGCAAGTCAAAGCCCTCTTAGACGAGCGCTATCTCAATGAGGAATGGCTCTTTAAGCGCTAACGCTATCGCCCATAAAGTGGGGAGGCGTTGGTTGATTGTTAGCAAAGAGTGTTATAATTAATGAAAGATTTTTATTTAACTTATATAAAAAAGGGGAACGTATGATGCAAAAACGCTGGTACAACGTAATTATTGCGTTGATTGTAGCGGTTGCTATCTTTTCAGTCAGTGCGCCACAGGCACAAGTTTTGCCTGTATTCCGTATTGGCGTTTTAGATGGTGAGGAAGGTGCTTTAACACGCGGCGCACAATTAGCTGTTAAAGAGATCAATGATAGTGGCGGTGTTGTTGGTGCTGATGGCACACTATTCCAATTACAATTGGTGGTGCAATCGCCTGCTGATATGGAATTTGCTGTTGCGAACTTGCAACAAGCGAGTGTAATTGCTGTGATTGGTCCTGCAACATCAGAACTTGTACTAGGTAATCAACAACTTTTGAGATCACTCGGTGTACCGATCCTAACGACTGCAACTGATGATACCGTTGTTGTCAGCGATACATCGAGTTTAACCATGCGTCTACGCGCCCAAGAATCATTAATTGGACGCGCATTGGCAGATTATCTCGTCAATGATTTGAATGCAGCTACGGTGGCGACTGTTCAACTTGATATTGAAAGCACTGTTGGTGTGATTGGCTTTACACGCGCTGCTTCACAATTAGGCTTATCGCCATCCGCACAATATTTGCTCGAAGAAGATACGAGTTTACAAGAAATCACACTCAATATCGCTGCTGCACAAACACAATTTGTTGCTGCCTATGGTCCACCTGAATTGGTTGCAGCCTTATATACAGGCTTGCGCGAAAATGATTGGGCAGGGCGCTTTGTCTACAATCGTGCCAATCAGCAAGCATTCCGCGATAGTATTCAAGAGAGTTTGCTAGAAGGCGTGATTGGGGCATCTACATGGTCAGCTACACTAGCCGATGATGCGAGTCAACAATTCGTATATTCGTATATTCGTGCTTTTGACGATGTTCCACAAGCGCTCGATGCTGCTGCCTATGATGGCATCTACCTACTCAAAGAAGCGATTGGGTCGGCGGGCAATCTACAGACGAATTTGCTTTCACTTAACAATTTTGAAGGCGTTCAAGGTGATCTTACGCCCACAACACTGGCTGGTGGCGAATTTAGTAACAACGTTGTTGTAACCACTTTAGGTGAGTTTGGTGCGCCTAATGTCGTAGCACGCTTTGAAGGGACGCAACGAGTTGAACTCGAAGACGCAACATTTGGCGACTTTACACCCACGCCATCACAACCGACAGCAACACCAACCCCAGAAGGCACATATCTAACAGTCACACGCGCAGTACAAAATGTTCGTGTCGGTCCAAGCCTTGATTATGACATTTTAGGTCAACTCCAAGAAGGTGATACCGCCGAAATTATTGGTGCAACACTCGACTTTAGTTGGGTTGCAATCAATTTCCGAGGCACAACAGGCTGGTTATCGCGTGGTATTCTGGATGTCGTCGGTGATACAACGATTATCCCAGTGCTGACACCACCACCGACACCGACACCCTTACCTGCAACCGCGACACCAACACCACAACCGTTTCCTGATATTGTTGTCACGAGTGCAACGCCAAATCGCTTGATTATTGGTACAGTCTTCAGTGTAACCGTGACCGTTCGCAATCAAGGCGGTGTGGGTGCAGGGCAATTTGCAATCGCTGCCTCATTTGAACCGGGTGCAATCTATGCGGCACAAATCGTCAATAGTTTGGCTGCTGGTGCAGAAATCACCATCGGATTATCAGGTACATTAGCAGGTGCAACAGGCTTATATAATGTTGCTATCATTGCTGATTTGAATAATCAAGTGAATGAAGGTGTTGCTGGCGAAAGTAATAACAATGCCTTTGTTCTATCTTATATTGCTGATGCACCGCTCCTAACAACCGCACCTGCCACAGGGACAATTACCTTAGGTGAAACTAATGTTGTCTCGTTGGATGGTGGTACAAATGATATTCAATGGGGTGGTGGAGCAGTTGTACCATTAGCGGCAACTCAACTTGTTCAATTAACAGGTTTTGCGAGCTTCAACACTGTGCATCGTGATGCGATTGCTGCTGCACCGCTCATCAGTATAGGTGTTTTGAACATTACACCGGGAATGCTGATTGGTATCCGCACCGATACAGAAGGTAAATATGGGGTGCTACAAGTGATTAGCGCCACACCGGGTAACCAAATTACATTCAATTATCGGATGTATCAGAATTAGTAACAAACAAAATTTTCGGGAGGCTGGATAGTCTCCCGATTTTTTTATGTTTCTATATCGTTATCGACAAATTCAGGAGATGTTTTAGCACGCGCACCGACAGGGGGTGTTTTAGCTAAACGTTCTAGATCAGCATCAGTGATTTGTCGTCCATTGAAGCGATCAAACATAGTCGGATTTTCGATCCGATCAACCGCGTAACGCCAACGCCGTGTCCCTGTTTCACGTAACACTGAACGACAAACATCACAGCGTACAGTACGCCGAACACTTGGAATCCCAAATATCCGTGAGGGTCGCTCATCCAGATGTAAGTCTCCGCGTTGGCAAACAGGGCATGTTTCAATGATAAAGCCATCTTGATAACGTCCTACGGTTGATAAGCCTTGCCAATAGAACCAAACATATCCTAAAACAATCAATAAAATGACGATGCCAGCTAGCGCTTCAATGGGGAGTGCTAAATTGTTCCCAATGCGTGGGCTATCATTCAAAATATTGGAGAATGGTGCTTGTGGTGATGGCTCAATTACTTGTGTAACCACTACTGATACAGATGTGGCTTCAATCGCAAAAATATCCGTTGCTGTGCTAGCAACCATTGCAGATGATGTAGGTGTATCCGCAATACTCGCTGCTGTGATAACTGTCGCTGTTTCTGTAGGTGTAACTGTCGATTCTGCTGTATTTGTCGGAATCGGTGTATCGGTTACTGCGGGTAAGGCGGTATTGGTTTCGCTTGGCGCGATTGTCGGTGTTAATGTGTTGGTTTCACTAGGCGTTAGGCTGGGTTCAGACGTATTTGTCGGAATCGGCGTATGAGTTGCTGTGGGTAAGGCAGTATTGGTTTCGCTTGGTGTGAGGGACGGTGTTACGGTGTTGGTTTCCGTCGCTGTTGGGCTAGGTTCAGGCGTATTTGTCGGAATCGGTGTATTCGTGGCTGTTGCTGATGCTGTAATTGTCTCCGTAGGGCTTAGACTTGGCTCAGGTGTATTGGTTTCTGTATCTGTGATTATGGGTGTAGATGTATGGGTTGCTAGTGCTGTTGCTGTTGGTTCAAGCGTTGCCGTCAAAGTTGCTGAAGGAATAGCAGTATTTGTCAGTGTGGGTGATGCTGTAATTGTTGGTGACGAGGTTGCACTCGCTGTCATTGAAGGCGTTTGACTAGGTGTGAATGTTACTGTTGGCGTGAGGTCATCAATCGTGATAATCGGTAAGGTTTCGAGGTCTTCCAATTCTTCCCAATAGACCAATTCAAATGCCAACCATCCAAACTCTGACTCTAATTCTTCTTCGGTAAAGCGAATCATAATCCAAGACGTATCAGCATTACGCGCAACCGCCTCAACGATTTCACCGGGTAATAATTGCCCTAATCGCAAATAACCACGTCCCGGACCTGCCCGAACATAGGCACTTGCAGCCCCTTCAACATTAATATAACTACCTTGCGGTGTTGATGTTGGGATAAACGGGGTATTCGTAATCGCTACACGCGGCGTTGGTGTAAAATCAGCAGGCAAGATCGGCAAGGTATCCAGTGCTTCATTATCTTCCCAGCGCACAAGACTACGTTGTACCCAGCCAGTGCTTCGGCTATAAGGAATCAGAACCCATGCAGCATCTGCGCTGATATTGAGAGGTGTAACGAGATCACCTCCGTAAAGCGCACCAACGGCTATATAATCGTTGCTCGGACCACTCCGCACAAAGGCGCTATTGACGATAACAATATTACCGTCTGGTGGTAATGCTGTACTATCATCTTGTGCCATACTCACTTGTGCGATTATTAGACTAAACAGGAGTGTTAATAGCGTGCGCTGCCAAACTCTCAAAGTCAACCTCTTCCCTCATATAATTAGCGCATAATCTTACCATGCTAAGATCGTTCATACCACCAATGCTCTGCCACTGTTTAGTATACGCCTGAATTAAAAAAGCCCCTCTATTTAGAGAGACTTTCGATTATATGTGTCCGAAATGTTTACAAGACAGGGACTTTCTCTGGTTCTTGTTGCATATTATTCGGTGCAGTCTTTGGTTTTGTACTACGTTTGAGCATATTCATGAAATATTTCTCGAAACCTAGTTTAGCCCAATGTGCTTGAGGACCCGGTATAATTGCTGCTAGTTTACGATCTGGTAGCATTTTGTCACCAATAATCATCATACCCATATTGCCTGCATCAAGAATACATAATGCTTTAATATCCCCATATGGTAGTTCCTCACGTGACCCACCGTAAATATCTGTAACAATATTGTGAGCAACAACTTTAGCCATTTCTTCTGATGGATAACCTGTTTTTGGAACACCACAAGCTACCTCTGTTGGGGCAGGGGGTGCTACGTGTACAGCGACACCTGCTGCATATACATTGGGATATGCTAAATGGCGATACCCATCATCGACTTCTATCCAACCTGCTTCATTAGCAAGATTAGGCGTATTCCTCACTGCATCGACCCCAAGGAATCGTGGCATTACAAATGTAAATTTAGAGGGTAGTACCTCTCCTGATCCGAGTAGAACACTATCCTCACGAACGGCTACTAGTTCTGAATTAAAGCGCGATTGTATATCATATGCGCCAAAAAACAGGCGTGTTAATGGTTCACCATAGCTAAACCCACCAATACCAAAATGGCTTGCAAATGGTTCTGAACTTACATAAGTAAACTTGATGTCCTTATGTTTACGGGCTTGATAACGGGCATTGAATAGGAATTCATATGCTGCTCCGAAACATGCTGCACCTTGTGCTGCGACCACCACAACAGGACCCGGATTTTCTAGTAAGTCTGACCATGCGGCTTTAGTTTCTTCTGCGGCAGGAATCCCTAAGATTGAATGGGAATGCTCGCGTACACCCGGTATATAGTCATAATCCGCTTTAGGACCTGTTGCTACCACAAGATAATCATAATCAATGATCGTTTCATCTTTTAGATAAACTTCTTGAGCATCGAGATCAAAAGAGGTAACTTCTTTTTGGATAAATGTGATATTACGTTCAATATAAGATTGACGCACATCATATGAAATATCAGATTCTTCCCTTAAACCAAATGGATACCAAATTAACGAAGGCATGAATAAGAAATTTGGTTTACGATCAATAACAATGATGTCATGTTCATTCCCAAGACGATCATATAATTCGAGAGCAGCCGTATAGCCTGCAAAACTTGAGCCTACAATAACAATACGTTGCTTTTTCATCAGTAATCCCTTCATAAATCAGTGAACTTTATACACTCAGTATGAAGGCATTTGTGTTTTGAATACAGTGACATAAAGCATGATTTAAAATGACAAAATATATCATGCCTAATATATTGTGCTTAGATTTTCATAAAGTTACAACCTCACTCTAGGTTAGTGCATTGCGCCTCAACAAAATCAGCAATTGTTTCGCCTGCTAAAGTTTGCCCAGCTTGATTCCAATGGGTGTCATAGGTGTAGTAAAGCATTTCGCCATTGGCAGCACGTTCATCAAACGTGGTATGCAAATTGATCGCTTCATAACCTAGCGAATCGGCTAACTCAGTCATCACAATCCCCGTATTTAACCGCCATTCCATAACACGATTGAGGGTGATTGTAAAATCCTCAACAATATGCAATGTGCCATCGCTATTAATTAATACAGTGCGTTGACCTGCAATTAAATCTGGATAATCGTCTTGATTAAGATAAGGAAAATAGACTTCGGGTTTGGAAGGGAAATAAGCAAAAACGAGGCATGTATCATCAGATGCGGTATCCCGAATTTGCCGAAGATTATCTGCAATGACTTGATAATTGACTGATCCTTCTAGTTGATCTGGTGCTGCATTCATCCACCCAATATAGGTACTCAAGAAGGTAATCGGCGTACCGTTTTCAGTGTAAATCGGGTAAATTCTCAAATCTTCATCATTTTCAGTGTAATCAGTGACGATTTCTAAATCCAGTTCATCACCACTTCCTAAATTAGGGGGATCAAAGGGAGGTTCTTCACCGAGTCCCGCCGTAAATACATCGTTACCGCCAAAAAATCCAATGATAACGACATCAGGGTCTTCTTGGATACCATATTGTTCCCATGCCCAAGTATAATGAGTCATACCATAACCACGAAAACCAAGGTTTTGCGTCGCCAGACCACTCGCAGCAGCAAATTCATCCGACCAAGGGCGTGCCACATTCGCACCTTCTGTATACGAATCACCCAATGCAACCACACGATATGTATCAGATGGACGTGCAGGTAAACGAAAGCCATTCTCATCACCCTGCAAGCGATGAACCGATAAAATTTCTTCGGGATTTTCGAGCGGTTGAATAAATTCGCTTTGCCAAAAGAGAATATCACCATTGCCACTGCGGAAAACAACAGCATCATCATAAATATAGGGCAGGATCAGCCTAAAATCACCAATGAAAACTCTAAAACCAATTAGTGCAATCACTAATCCAAAGAGTGTGCCACCCACTATAAGCCCAAGATTGGCATACCATGTTTTTTGTTTAATGAGATCATCTCCTCGTTCAATCAGCGATATGCTACCAGCAAACCATTCTAAACACGATAGATAGTTCGTAGCATAAATACCCATCTACTCATAATTGATGAAAGTATAGAAACGATTATGAGTAGCGCCTATGTATTTTATGTTCAAAATATTAAAAAAGTTCACAAATTAAAACATCTATTAAGCATGTACTGTGACCTAACTTAAATAAAACTCATAAAAGTATGCCAAAATGATAAGCATATCTTGTAAGAATATACCGCAGTAGAACATCAAAAGTATGGTGGCTTGCAATTTAAAGACTTTACCAAGTCGTGTAGGTGTCGCACGCTAACGGTTAGGTCCTCTTGTAACCACTGATGTTCAACCGAAAGGTTCTACGATCAGGTAGTACCCTGAAATATACACATTAGTGAGGAGAAACCGACACATGTGCGCTTATAAAAGTAATGGTAATGGATCATTAGGTGATAATGATCGACTTGGTAAATCTAATGGACGCAGCAAACTTGAAAAAATCACGACAGACCTTATGCCCATTCCTCCAATGAATGGTAATACGGCAAAGCGTATCGAAGTTGTGAACTTTGATGCGATTGATGAATATGGTCCTAGTTTCGTTGAAGCCTATGAATCAACCGAAGTGGTCACAGGTGATGAAGAACAATACAATAAAATATATAATGCTGTCTACGATCTCTTGGATGCCTTCAATGTCAATTGGGATGATCCAAATTATACCGATACGCCAAAACGAGTTGCTAAAGCCTACCTTGAACATTGGGCAAATGGTTATGCTCGCAAACCAGAAGATGAAATCACAGTTTTCCCAAATTCAAGCGGTAGTGGCGATCTCGTACTCGTAAAAGATATGCGCTACTACAGTACCTGTAGCCATCACTTAGCACCATTTCATGGATATGGCGCAATTGCCTATTTACCCGGTGAAAATCTGCTTGGTTTAAGTAAATTAGGGCGTATGCTTAATATTTACTCTCGTCGATTCCAATTACAAGAGCGTATTGGCGCACAAACGGCTGATAAGCTCATGGAATTACTAAGACCACAAGGTGTGATGGTGATGCTATACGATACCGAGCATATGTGCATGTCATCACGCGGTGTTCAATTACACGAAGCTAATACCACAACGATTGCAGCACGTGGCGTATTTGAGCAAGATCGTGAACTTCGTAAAGAAGTATTAGCGATGATGAATAAATAATCGCTCAATAAACCTCTATTCAATTAATCAAGCGAGCTTATCATGGCATACGATAAGCTCGCTTTTTGTTTATAGCAATATCAAACTATTGTGAAATCATCCAACTACACCCCCTAATTATTAGGGGTTTGATACCAATGGCATGCTTCACTTATTTTGCTATCATCTTGCTTTGTTATCATACACATCGTTTGTGTAACATCTAACAATTGATTGAAAATAAGTAATCAGTTATTGTGTGGCTGATACATTAAATTTTGCGATAAAATATCCACATTCAATTAGGGCGATAATGAACCAGAATCGAACAAGGCAAACTCTATGACTCTGGCAGTGATTAATTTTATACCATTTATAATGGCACTTTTTGGACTAACGCCGCTTTATAAGGCATTGTCGAATACGGTTCGCGCTTGGCTGGCAGCCAGTGTTATGCTCGTATTGTTTATATGGCTAGCCACGTATTTTCCTCAAATACAAGACCTTGATAAAGCCTATAAGGAACAACAAGGCATTGTATATGAATACGCTGATAGTCACTCAGAAGATGAAACATATACTGAGGATGAAACATCTGCGACATCAGAAACAACGTCAGAATCCGAGACACAAGAAACTGATACTGTTGCGGATGAAGTCGCTACAGAAAACACCATTTACGTTAATGCAATTGTTGATGAATTTGTATGGGTGCCTGAACTCGGACTAAGTCTGAGCTTTTATCTGGATGGCTTATCCTTACTCTTTGGCTTAATCATTACAGGCATTGGCGCACTCATTTTCCTCTATGCAGGTTACTATTTTGAAGATAGTGACGATCAAGCACGCTTCATCACCATTTTGATGGCGTTTGCTGGCGCAATGCTCGGTTTGGTATTGTCAGGCAATTTGATCACCTTATTCATTATGTGGGAATTAACGAGTATTACCTCGTTCTTGCTCATCGGGTTTAAGGGCGATAAGTATGAAGATGCACGCTTTGGCGCAACCCAAGCCTTCCTCGTAACAGGACTGGGGGCATTAGCACTCGTTGCTGGTTTTGTTGTATTAGCTTTCATCACAGGCGATATTACAAGCGGTGGTGGATTCACCTTTAATATGGTTGATATTCTGCAAGCGGATGCCGATGCCATTGGTGAACATTCACTCTATTTAGGGGCATTAGTCTTAATCTGCCTTGGTGCATTCACTAAAAGCGCACAATTCCCTTTCCATTTTTGGTTACCCGGTGCGATGTCCGCACCAACACCTGCAAGCGCCTATCTGCATAGTGCAACGATGGTTAAAGCAGGGATTTACCTGCTGCTGCGCCTGTATCCAGCCATGCACACTAACATCTTATGGACGCAAGTTCTGGTGACTGTCGGGATTAGCACGATGTTCATTGCAGCATTTATTGCACTTTGGCAACGTGATCTCAAAGGCTTGCTCGCCTATTCAACCGTGAGTTGGTTAGGGGCATTAGTTGGCATGATCGGTCTACCAGAAAGTGCTGGTATCAAAGCAGCATTAGTTGGTATTGTCGCGCATGCGCTCTATAAAGCTGCATTGTTCCTCAGTGCAGGGACAATTGACCATAATACAGGTACACGCATCATCGATGACTTGGGTGGTTTGCGGAAACAAATGCCAATCATCGCTGTTGTTGTTGTGATTTCCTGTTTATCAATGGCTGGCTTGCCGATCTTCTTTGGTTTTGTTGCGAAAGAAGTCTTACTCGACGTATGGTTGATTGAACCATTTGCTGGACAACAACTCAGCTACTGGTTTATTTGTATTAGTGCTGCCTTGACAGGTACAGTGGGCTTCATCTTCATTTGGGATGTATTCTTCAAAGAACCGACCAAAGAAATTCACTACCATTCTTCGCCAATTTGGTTGAGCCTAACCCCACTGGTACTTGCGGTTTGTACAACAATTTTTGGATTGTTTCTTGATCCGCCGATCACACTCATTGAAGATATAATTGCAATTGGTACACCCAAAGCAATTGAAATTCATTTACTACCATCAACAATTACAAATCCAATCTTCTTGACGAGTATGGCGATTGTTGCAAGTGGATTTGTTGTATTCCTCATTCGAGGCTTATGGCTACCGATTTTAAGTCGATTGCCGTTACCACGCACAACAGATGTGTATCGTGGTTTGCTCAGTGCAACTGATTGGATTGGCGACCAAGTTGTTAAAACCCAAACGGGTCAAGTGCGATATTATCTAATCGTTATTATGGGAACAGTTGGTTTAGCAGTTTTGACAACAGGTGTTATTGCTGATTTTGCGGCGGGT
This sequence comes from Phototrophicaceae bacterium, assembly GCA_049680565.1. Taxonomy (GTDB): domain Bacteria; phylum Chloroflexota; class Anaerolineae; order Aggregatilineales; family Phototrophicaceae; genus JAUZRW01. The sequence continues at coordinate 33,134 of JBAUIA010000427.1, read as the reverse complement.
GAAGCATTAGCAATTAGTATTGGCGAATTTGATGCTGAGACTGCCTTACGTGTTGTTTTACTTGTTCTGACGATTGTTGCGGCGCTTTATTCTGTGATTGTTCGCAGCCATCTAACAGCGACTTTAGCACTCGGGATAATTGGTTACTCTGTTGGTACAATCTTCCTGCTTGAACCGGCACCTGATGTATCACTGGTTCAATTCTTAATTGAAACAATGGCAACCGTACTCGTTATTGTCATGCTAGGGCGGATTAGCCAACAACAACGCTACGATGCAATGAATAAACTCTGGAAGGGCAATAATACGATCAATGGTTTCAATATTGGGATTATACGAGATCTCATCATTGCAGGTATTGTCGGCTTCGCAATCTTTTTCTTTGCACTCACAGCCTTAACCAATCGACCTGACCGAGAATCTATTGCACAATACCATTTAGAGAATACCTATGAGCAAGTGGGTATTGAAGATGTTGTTGGGGCAATTGTTGCTGATTATCGTGGTATGGATACAGCCCTAGAAATTTTTGTATTCAGCGTGGCTGCACTCGGCGTACTCACAATCTTGACACGCGGATTTGAACAAGCGAATCCAATGATTCCAAATCCGTATAAAGTCAAACCACAATCTGAATTTTCAGATGAATCAGTTGAACAAGTTCGTGATGCAACTAATCTCAACACACCATTTACACGCTTAGTCGCACGTATTCTGCTGCTACTGAGTTTCTTAGTCGCTATATCTCATATCATTAACGGGAGTTCAGCACCGGGGGATGGCTTTACCGCAGGTGCAATCTTAGGTCTGACAACTGCATTATGGTATGTCGTGTTCGGATATGATGAGGCAAAAACACGCCTTCAAATATTCAGCCCATATCGACTTGTTCGGGCAGGCTTAGTCATCATCCTTGTAAATGCGATTATCCCGATGATATTTAGCTTAAATGCAGGTGACTTCTTAACCTATGTTGATTATGGGAAAGTAATTGGAATTGGTGACATACTCAACCAGTTTGGTCTTAAATTAACATCGAGCATTGTCCTAGAAATTGGGATTACATCGGCGGTCTTTGGTGGTATCAGCATGATTACCGAAGCAATTGCCCACCCGACTGACTTAGTTGATATTGATGATACACCATCCGCAGCGAGTGAATAAAAGGAGATACACCACATGATTGATGTGATATATGCTGTAGCATTAGGACTCCTATTTGCGATAGGCGTATTTCAATTGCTCAGACGCGATTTGATTAAGTCAGTTATTGGCTTTGGTATTCTATTTACAGGCGTTAACTTATTTCTATTGGCATCAGGCGCATTCCGTGGCGAGGTTGCACCTTATACAAGCAATGTCGAACAAGGATTACCGACGAGTGATCCCTTAGTACAAGCACTTATCCTAACAGCAATTGTTGTCAGCTTTGGTTCATATGCCTTGTTATTAGCGATGGTTAATATCGCATCACGGCGCTATGGCAGTGTTGATTCTGACGACATCAGCAATTTGACGAAATAGAGGGTATATGGAGAACAATATTTTCATTCTGTTGGCAGTCTTTACCCCACTATTTGCGACGGTGATAACGTTACTTTTAGCACGCAATAATAGTGCGCAACGCTGGGTTGGTTTTCTTGCGAGCCTCATAACATGGGGTGTGAGTATCGTTGTATTGCTAATGGTCATCAATGAAGGACCTCAAACCTATCGACTAGGTGGCTACATACCTCCATATGGTATTATCCTCGTCGCGGATATGTTATCTGCCTTATTCGCTGTGATGGCAACAACGGTCATGATGGCAGGATTCATGTATAACATTCATAGTAAAGAGAAATCAATCGGCTATCCTGCGTTTATTCCTCTATTTGCTGTGATGGAAACAGGTTTAGTTGGCTCGCTATTTACAGGCGATCTGTTCACATTCTTTGTTTTCATGGAATTGATGGTCTTATCCTCAGTTGCGATGGTTGCGATGAGTGATAATCGCTATGGTCTGGAAGCAGCGATTAAGTATGTCTTTATCAGTGGCATGGGGACAATCTTCTTGCTGATTGGTATCGCAGCGATGTATATCACCTTTGGTACATTAAATCTAGCGCATATGGCGGTCTTACTTGCAGAAGGCGAACGGGCATTACTTACACGAAGTGCTGCCGTCATGCTCATGAGTGCGTTCTTGCTCAAAAGTGCGGTATTCCCCTTTCATTTTTGGCAACCTGATTTTCATACCACTGCCCCAACTGCTGTTAGTGCGATGCTGTCATCAGTCATCGTCAAAGTTGGCATCTATATGATTATCCGCACGCTTACCTTACTCTTTACAGTAGAAGCGCCACAAATACAGAATTTGCTCGTTATCTTAGGGATTATCGGTATCTTCTTTGGGAGTTTTGCAGCTTTACGCACCTATAACGGTAAGCGCCTATTAGCCTATTCAACCATTGGGCAAGTTGGTTTTATTCTTGTTGCGATTGGTTGGGCACAATTACAACCTGAAGCAGGTGTTGCGCCACTAGCTTTGACTGCTGCGATTATCTATTCCTTTAATCACGCTTTTATCAAATCATCCTTGCTGATGATTATGGGCTTGGTTGCAGGACAAAGCCACGAACACAGTGTCGATTTTGTCGATATTGATGGCATCGGTCACAAACTGCCTGTAATTATCGGGATGTTATGGTTCTTAGGTGGCATGTCATTGGCTGGTTTACCCCCAATGAACGGCTTCATCAGCAAATTTGCAATTGTTCGTAGTGGTGTTGCATTTGGTGAATGGTTACCCCTAGGCTTGGCAATTGGGTCGGGTGCATTAACCTTGATGTACATGTTCCGAACATGGCAACGTGTATTCCAAACAAAAGGGGAAGTTACGCTACATTTGCTTGAAGAAGGCGAAAAAGGCGATAGTTGGCTCGCGCCAGCATTCCTCATCAGCATTTGTATTTTGTTAGGATTATACGCGCGTCCACTTGTGATATTAGCAGAACAAACGGCAATACAGATTTTGCAACCTGAAATCTATATTTCAGCCGTTAATCTGTTTGGAGGTTAATTCGCTTATGTTAACGACACTCGTTCTCACCATTCCGATGGCACTTTTATGGATGATCTTTGCGCGTCAATTTTCATTTGAAGGCTTTATTGTTGGCGCTATATTTGGCTTTGCAATTTTGATCGTTGTCCGCAGTAATACATCTTTTGATGAAGATGGGGAACCTATTAACTTAGCGCGGATTCCCTTACAAATCATTGCATTAGTGATTTATATCCTCAAACTCTCTGTCGATGTGTTGCTATCAGGGATTGATGTCGCTGGCAAAGTTCTACAGCCTAAGATGCCAATTAAACCCCATACGTATACGATTTCGACACAAGATGATACGAATAATGCTGTTGTCAGTGCATTAAGCGCGCATTCTATCACCATTACACCGGGTGAATTAGTGATTGATTATGGTCAAGATGACAATGGCAATACAACGATGTTGGTTCACACGCTTGATAAAGATGCCTCAACTCTTGGCAAACTCGAAAACGATCAACGTCAGCGCTTAGGCTTGATTCAGCGAATTTTAGGATTAGATGTCACTAAGAAGGAGCTTTAATCATGGAATGGGTAGAAACTGCAGTCAACGTTGCCTTACTCATATTGGTTGTTTTGCTACCAATTGCTTTTTATCGTGTAGCAAAACCGCATCAGGACGCTGCTGAACGCTTAGTCGGTGTCGATATTATCACAAACCTACTGGTTGGTATTGTTATCTTGCTAGCCGTTGTTGAAAATACAGATACAACAATTGATATTGGCATCGTACTAGCAGCCGTATCATTTGCAGGTACAGTGAGTATTGCACGCTATATATCTGAAGGGCGTGTATTCTAAATGGATCAAATTTTGGATATTATCGGCATTGTATTAATTTTTGTTGGTGTTGCGTTTTGTATCTTGGGTGTCATCGGCATTTTACGTTTACCAGATACCTATACACGGCTTCACGCATCAGGTAAAACGAGTACTTTAGGCATCTTATTTTTGGGGGCTGGGGTTGCATTTATGTTACCCAGTGCAATCCCTAAAATTGTAGCATTGAGTATTTTTATCATCTTCTCAGGACCTGTTGGGTCACATGCGATTGCGGCTGCGGTTCATCGGAGTGCTGCAACCCATACACGGGAGGCACTTGAAAAAGGGGATGTCTCACTGGTTGAAAGTAGCGGGATTCATAGCGGTGAGTATATCCGCTCGGTAATGCAACAGATTGAAGATCAATCGCAACAAAGCTCATCATAAATTTAAAAAGGAGCAACCCGTCAATGTGTGGTTGCTCCTTTTTTGGACTATGTTTTAAACCTTAAAGAATGAGTGTCGCCTCAACAACGCCTTCTTCATTGGTGGTAAGATTAAACCCGAGTTGTTGTGCAAGGTTAATCATGCCTTTGTTTTCTGCGAGGATATACCCCGTAATTTCTGCTAAATTTTCATCACGCCCAACTGTAATCAAGCGCGTTAATAATTCACGACCAATCCCTTGCCCTTGATAGCGATCACTCACAATCACACCAAATTCTGCTACCTCTTGTTGATTTGATTTGGTGATACGACCCACACCAGCCACTTCATATTCATCTGATTTTTCGTTATAACGTGTCGCAACCAGTGCCATTTCACGATCATAATCAATGAATACAATTCGTGTTAAGCGTTCATGGCTCACACGTTGGCGTAAATTCATGGGCGTAAAATACCGTAATTGTACAGTACGCTCTGATAGTGTCTCATGGAATTTGACAATGAGCGGTTCATCTTCTGGACGAATGGGGCGAATGGTGAACTCATTACCATCCTCCGATTTCCATGTATCTACATACCGTTGTGGGTATGGACGAATGGCTAATTGTGGTAAGTCTTCATCTGCGACATTATGCGGATGCAATACAACTCGTCCATCAAGCGCAAGGATGCCATCAGGTGAAGCTAACAATGGATTAATATCACTCTCGGAGATGCGCGGTTGCTCGACAATTAATTGGCTAAAGCGTACCAGTAGATTTTCGAGTGCCTCAATATCAACAGGATCACGCCCACGTACACCTTGTAAGGCTTCATAGATTTTTGTTTGTTCCATCATACGGCGTGCTAAAGTTGTTGATAGAGGTGGGAGTGCCAATGACCGATCTTTGAAGACTTCAACCAATGACCCACCTGTACCAAATAAGATAACAGGACCAAATTGTGGATCAGGGCTACTACCAATGATGATTTCATAGGCATCCGACATTTTGACCATCGGCTGAATCGAAACACCATTAAAATGACCTTCACCATGAACGCGCGTTACACCTGCTTTAATGCGCTCCCATGCTTTACGCACTTCGCCTTCATCCATAATATTGAGTTGTACACCATCAACATCAGTTTTATGGGTGATAGTGCGACTATTGAGTTTAAGAACAACAGGATAACCCATCTCTTCAGCAATAGTGACAGCATCATCCGCAGATCCTTCATCATCCGCAATTTTCATTTCCGTGACAGGGATATGATAAGCACGCAAGACTTCTTTGGATTCATACTCGGTTAGGATTGTGCGATTCTCAGCTTCTGCTTGGGCAAAAATTTGAGCAACATAATCCCGATCTGGTTGTAAATTGTCAATATCTTTCGGGAGTTCAGGCGTTTCATATAGCGCCCGTAAGTTATAGTTGTATTGCCACATATAATTGAACAAACGCACGGCTGTATCAGGATATGGGAACGATGGAATCCCTGCGCGTGCGAGAATACGCTCCCCATTTTTGACATTGATGCCACCCATCCAGCTTGCGATAACAGGCTTGCCTTCGATTTCGGCATATGGACGCAAGGCTTCTGCGGTTGTCGTGGGGTCAGTCATATCTTGTGGCGTGAGGATGACCAATAAGCCATCGGCATTATCATCCTTGGCTGCGATTTCAAGGGATTTCGCATAGCGTTCAGGTTCAGCATCACCAAGAATATCAATGGGATTACCATGACTCCATGCCGATGGTAAGAAACTATTGAGTTCTTGCATCGTTGTATCGCTGATGGTCGTAAGTTGTCCGCCACCTTTGATGAGTGCATCGGTTGCTAATACACCGGGACCCCCTGCATTGGTCACAATCGTCAAACGATTCCCACTCGGACGCGGTTGCTTTGCAAGTACTTCCGCCATATTGAAAACATCAGAAATATTATCAACACGTAAAATACCTGACCGTCGGAATGCTGCATTGAGAACTTCATCACTACCTGTCAATGAACCCGTATGTGATGATGCTGCTGCGCCACCTTCTTCTGTGCTACCTGCTTTGATGACAATAATCGGTTTCTTCTGTGCTACTTCTCGTGCTGCCGATAAGAAACTACGCGCATCGCCGACACTTTCCATATAGATGACGATACTCTTGGTATGAGGATCATCGCCAAGGTAGTAAATGAGATCGCCCCAACCCACATCCAGCATCGAACCAATTGAAATGAAGGCACTAAAACCGACATTTTCTTCATAGCTCCAATCAAGAACAGCCGTACAGATTGCCCCTGATTGACTAATGAATGCTACATTTCCCGGATTTGCCATCCCACCAGCGAAGGTTGAATTCATGCCGAAGAATGGCATCATCACACCTAAGCAATTTGGTCCAATAATCCGCATTTTGCCACGCGCAATTTCCATCACACGCCGTTCAAGGTCTGCACCTTCATCACCAATTTCTTTAAAACCAGCCGAAATGATAATACACCCTTGAATACCCTTATCAACGCATTCTTGCACCACCATTGGCACAATTTTTGCAGGTGTAACGATCACTGCCAGATCAATTGATACAGGAATATCTCCAACTGATTTGTAGGCTTGTATCCCCAATACATTTGGGCGCTTGGGATTAACTGGGAAAACTGTTCCACCGAACGGATTCGTAATTAGGTTTTTGAGGATGGTACGCCCGACACTACCTTCTTTTTCGGTTGCACCAATGACAGCAACATTATTGGGCTTAAATATTTTATCGAGCGACGGCATCTTAACGCGCTCAGATGAGTGTGTTTCTGTAGCCATGTGTTTCCTTCCTTATTGAATTAAAAGTTCAACCATGGCATCTATTATACTCAGTCTATATTAAGGCAGGATGATATATTGCACCCATTTATGGGATGATGAATGTCACTTGTTGATGTGTTTTAGCTTGAAAGTCGTATATGGAGATTTTTTGGTGAGAGGTTTTTGGTAAAGGATACTCAACCATATAGTTGAGTATCCTCCTAAAATTAATGCTTACATGAAAGTTTTCATGATGGCATCTAACTTATCTTTACTAGGGCGACTCATGGATTCGCCAAGATTTGCCAGTGGGGTATCGACTAAATTTTCAATTTCCGCTAAGGTTTGACGGGGTTCTTCGTAATAGAGTAAGCCCGTTAGGAACAATTCTTCTGTTTGTGCATTGATGAGTGTTCCGATAGCCTGACCCTTGTTGCGCGGATCATATTCACGATCAACTGATTTCAAGCGAATGGTTGAACCATCGTGCATTTTCACTTCGATGACTTCACCTTCAGTTTGCTCAATTTCAATCTCTTCTTGTTCTTCAACAAGGAAAGGGTTCACCACTTTAATTTCATGGAGTGGGATATTGTGCTTGACACCATATTTGAAACTATGTTGTGAATCGTCATCATTGTTGAATGTCACACAAGGGCTGATGATGTCAATGACAGCCGTCCCTTTATGCGCGAGTGCTGCTTCCAGCAAAGATTGAACTTGATTTTTATCACCACTGAAACTACGTGCTACAAACGTACACCCTGAGATCATAGCCTCCATTGCGAGATCGATTTCTGGGAAGGGGTTCGTACCATAATATTTAAGTTCGAGACCTTCTTCGGCTGTCGCAGAAAATTGCCCTTTGGTTAAACCATACACACCATTATTTTCGATGATATATACGAATGGTACATTCCGACGAATCACATGCTTGAATTGCCCAAGACCAATACTACCTGTATCGCCATCACCACTAACTGCAATCGCTTTAAGGCTATGATTTGCCATCAATGCCCCTGTGACCACAGACGGCATGCGTCCATGTAGCGCATTAAAACCGTGTGAGCGCCCCAAGAAGTAAGCAGGTGATTTACTAGAACAGCCAATCCCACTCATTTTGAGGAGTTGGTGCTGTGGAATACTTAGATCAAAAGCTGTTTGCACAATTTGATTCGAGATTGAATTGTGTCCACAACCGGGGCAAAGCGTAGTGGCTCGCCCTTGGTAATCATCTTTTGTGAGCTTGAGTCTATTCACTGTTGGTTGCTTCGCCATGATTAGTTTGCCTCCTGTGCGTTGTTGATGCTATCGACAATGAAACGGGCTGTCATGGGTAGACCATCGCCTAATGTTATTGAATGAATGTGTGTCATATCTTCGGAGTATTCAAGTTTCATCAATTGATGGAGTTGTCCATCAAAGTTATTTTCGATCACATAAACAACATCATGCTTAAATGCAAAATCTTTGACCGTATCGAGTAGTGGCAAGGCACGTACACGTAGATAATTCGTTTCTATACCGTCAGCTTGTAACCAATCCCGCGCTTCAATAATCGCAGGGTCATTTGTGCCAAAGCTGATAATACCAATTGATTTACTTGCATCATAATCAATCACATCGGCAGGCAGATGTTTCTTAGCGGTTTTCATCTTGAGTGCAAGACGCGTCATATTCTTGAGCCACTCATCACTGCGTTCAGTGTAAACAGCCATTTCATTATGACCTGTACCGCGTGCGAAGTAAGCAGCGCGTGGATGATCGGTACCCGGAATGGTACGATACCCTACACCATCGCCGTCAACATCCATGTAACGTCCCCATGTCCCATGTTCTTTGATGAATTCAGTGAGGCTATCTGCATCCAATGTTTTACCGCGTTTCATCGGTTCATTGGGATAGTCAAATGGATCAGCCATCCAGTTATTCATCCCAAGATCAAGATCACTATTCACGAAAACAGGCGTTTGGATTTCGTCAGCAATATCGAAAGCACGCCAGCCAAATTCAAAGGCTTCTTCTACACTTGCTGGGAGTAAGACAATCTGACGACTATCCCCATGCCCAAGGAAATGAGTAAAAATAAGATCGCCTTGACTCGTACGCGTTGGTAGACCTGTACTCGGACCCATACGGACGATATTCCAGAAAACACAAGGGATTTCTGCAACATAAGCCAAGCCAACAAATTCAGACATCAAGCTGATACCGGGACCACTAGTCGCTGTCATCGAACGCGCACCTGCAAAACCAGCGCCGATAATCATCCCTGCTGCTGCGAGTTCATCTTCTGCTTGGACAACTGCAACCGTATTTTTACCATCTTCTGTGCGACGGATGGATTTATACTGATTGATAGAATCGACAACACTTGTTGACGGGGTAATCGGATACCATGCAACGAAATGAACACCGCCGAAAATTGAGCCAAGTGCCGCAGCTTCGTTACCTGTAATTAGGATTTTACCAGCCGTTTCATCCATTGCTTCAACGCGATATGGATCACTTTTGCTCAGGTTTTCTGCTGCCCATTCGGCTGCAATATCAATGACATTCATATTCATACGAGCAGGTTTTTCTTTGCCACCAAATTGATCGAGCAAAGACCGCCAAACAACATCCATATCAAAATTGAATAATTGGGCAACGACACCCACATAGGTCATATTCTCAACCCGTGCCTTAAATGCGCGTGGCACATCGGCAGCGTTCATCAACTCACGCACAGGGACAGCATAATACGTAATATCATCGCGCTCTTGTGGGATTTTGAGATCATCACGGTAGATGACAACACCACCCGCAGGTGTATTGAGAATATCTTCTGTCACGGTATCTTGGTTATAAGCAACAATAATTTCAGTTGTCGCCCGTCGTGCCACATATCCATCTTTACTGGCACGGATGGTGTACCATGTCGGTAAACCCTTAATATTGGACGGGAATAAATTCTTACCATTTACAGGGATACCCATATTAAATAATGTCCGAACAAGGACAGTATTTGATGTTTGGCTACCAGAGCCATTTTGGGTTGCTACGGAAAATGCAAAATCGTTGATTATAGGGGTACTGCTAGAGGTATTATCTTTTTCTAAAGGGGCATTTACAGCCATATTATTTCTAGCACCGAATCGGCGCTAATTCCTTTCTAAAAAATGGTCTATAATTTTAAGTGATACTTATCAAACTGTATTAAGGATACATCAATTTACTAATTCAGCTAGTATTAATCTTTTGGGATCATCACAAATATGACATGAATCATACCTTAGCAATAAGTCATCAATTAAAAAACGAAATCAATAAGATTCCGTTTTAATAATTAGGCTATAGATTTCAGAGCTTAGAAAATTTTAAGGCGTGTTGGACTTGCTCCGCGATGTAATTAAAATCATCAGGGTTATGCTGGAAATCCCGACCATTCATATTGATGCACAAGATTGGGCTAGCTGTCCAATCTTCAATCCAATCTGTATAGAGTTGATTGAGTTGACCCAAGTAATCCGCACTAATATTGCGCTCGAAGTCACGCCCACGTCTATGAATATGGCTCATGAGCGTATCCACATCGGCTTCAAGGTAAATCATTAAATCAGGTGCTGGTAAAAATGACGACACCGCTTGGTATAAACGGCGATACGCATCATAATCCCGATCATTCATATTACCTTGCTGATACAGATTCCGCGCAAAGATTTCAGCATCTTCATACACGGTGCGATCTTGTACAACACTACCCGGATGATCGATCAATTGCCGATGATGTTCGAGACGCTTGCCTAAGAAAAAGGTCTGAGAATGAAAACTCCAGCGTGTCATATCCTCATAAAAATCTGCAAGATAAGGATTTTCAGCGTTGGCTTCATAGAAGGGATGCCAATTAAATATTTCCGCAAGCATACCTGTAAGTGTACTTTTGCCTGCGCCAATATTACCAGCAATACCAATAAATTGATGACTCGGATGACCCATGTTTGATACCTTTTCAACATAAACTAAGAGGGCATAGTATAATATGCCCTTTGTAGCACAAATATTCGGATTTGAATGATTGATTGGGTGAGAAAATCGTTTGTTTTTATCTCACACAGCGTAGTATAGCGTAAAATAACTTGTTATGGGCTTAATGAAACCGTAAACTTTCCTTAACCTGCTACCGCACTCACAACAACATCAACTTCATCAAGAATGATCGTATCGCCTGATTCCATGTCTTGATACTGCATTTGCAAAGTTGCATTGCCGATAAAGTCCTCGCGTAGCATTTCCACTTCCCAAATCATATCATCTATGAAATTAGGATTATCCAGTGTTACAGGGATTTCTTGCACAACTTCGCCCTCAGTGTTGACTAAGGCTAATCCAAATGTATTCTCAAAAAATCCTGATCCGCGTCCTGTAATAAGGATGGAATCACCACCCACTTGTGCGCCATCTTGTGGGGAGGTAATTGAGCCAAATACACCCTCTGGACGATTATCAAGCGTTGCAAGCGCAATCGATTCAATATCATAATCAAGCGTGCTATCGGCTGAACTTTTTGCAACGAGCGTGACTTCTGTAGGATCACCTGCATAGGTATGAACCAATTCAACTGACCATGTACCATCATCATTGGCTAACACTGTCGCTGCACCTAGAATGGTATCGTCAGGGGCAACCATCTCAAGCAAGAAACCCTCTTCAGATATATTGCTAGCTGTTCCGCGCACTAAAACGGACTCAGAATAGATGATTGAACCACTCACAGGCGATGTTACATCAACACTGCCTTGTAACATCTCTTGTGTTGGCGCATCGTCAGGTGCTTCATTGGATGTACAGGCAACCAGACTGATGATGAGTGTGATTAAAATGAGTTTTAAACGCATATTTTTTAACCTTTTAACTTTGCCAGACGTTCAACAGCAGCATATAGACTATCATCATTCTTGCAATAAGAGAAACGCGCATGTTTTTGGGCAATATGGGCATGGGCTTCACTGAAAAAATAACTGGGTGGAATACAAGCAACACCATATTCACGAATCAGCCACTTTGCAAAATCACGGTCTGTGCCATCATACACATCTGAAAAATCACCCATGATATAAAATGCACCTGATGGGGCATAGTCAACTTTAATGCCAGCATTGATTAAACCATTCATGATAATTTGGCGTTTACCCAAGTACATCTCATTGAGGTCTTCGTAATATGTACCATCCATTGATAAACCGTGAGCAATGCCATATTGTGCAGGATGATTGACGGCAAATGTCAGATTTTGGTGAATGCGCCAAACCCCTTTAATCAGATCAGGATGCCCCATTGCCCAGCCAATTTTCCAGCCTGTCATGCTGAATGTTTTCGCGCCACTGCTAACCGTAATGGTACGCTCGAACATATCAGGCAAGGTTGCAATTGGGATGTGGCGCGTGTTGTCATAGGTCAGGTGTTCATAGACTTCATCACTGATGACGATCACATCAAATTCTTTACATAAATCAGCAATGAGGGTCAATTCTTCGTGTGTAAAAACGCGCCCTGTCGGGTTATGTGGCGAATTCAAAATAATAGCTTTTGTATTTGGATTAAAAGCAGCCCGTAAATCATCAAAATCAAATGTCCATGACGGTGGGTGCATCGGCACGAACACAGGTTTGCCACCAGCCCATTCAATTGCAGGCAAATAAGTATCAAAGAAAGGTTCAATGAGGATAACTTCGTCACCTTCATTTACAATGCCTGTAATGGCAGCATAAACACCTTCGGCTGCTCCCGATGTAACCACAATACCTTCTTGCGGATCAATATCAAGATCATAATATTTTTGAGCATGATGAGCGATACTTTGTAATAAAATCGGTGCGCCATAACCCGGAGCATATTGATTAGCTGTGCCATCTAACATGGATTGTATCGCAGCATCTAACATTTCTTTTGGACCGTCAAAATCAGGCTTACCTTGCCCAAGATTAACCGTGTCATATTGTGCTGCATAGACATTAATTTCTTTAAAAATAGTGGTACTCATATTCGCAACACGATTTGCAATTTTAGGCATCGCTACAACCATCCTTTCGATTGATGAAACTTCATTGTAACCAATCATCATATGTTTACCAGCACCACCTAGTCCGATATTGTCCGATATTGTACCTAAAACCAAGCTAACTAAACCTTGTTCTAACGAGCTTACATACACCTACAAACCTTATCGCGTACCTTTCCACACTATACTAAGATTAATCGTTATCAATAGTGTGGAAAGTCATTGTATTTATGAAACGTCTAATGGTTTTGCTAGTGGTTTTAAGTAGCATTATTTTAGTTAATGTTGCATCCGTTACAGCACAAACTGCACCTAACGACATTGATATTAGTGTCAATATCACCTGTAGCAGTATTGAAGTCATGCTCGTTTCTAATTACTACAATGCGATCAAAGCAGAAGCATTTGTTGGTAATGGATCAGATTATAATCTTTTAGCAACTGTGGGTGACTTCACACGAGCAAATGCGTATGGTTCTGCCAGCCGAGTGTATACATTTGAAAATCAACCAGCGAATACACAACTTATATACTCAGTTCGTGTGTACAATGATGAGAGTAATGTACTTGTTGATAGATTAGATGCTTCGGGCAATTGTAGTGGCGCGAATCAACCTGCACCTGTAACAACGACGCCTACACAAACAACTACAAACACGGCATCTTTCCTTGCAGCCTGTGATCTAATAGGTGGCATTACTGTTCAACCCATTGGTGGTGTACCATTTGGCATTACAGGCATGCAAATTGCTCAAGGAACAGCAATGGCGATGGCAAATAATCAGAATATTGCAATTACCAATACAGGGGGTATCACGGTACTCGGAACACCTGCGAATGCTATACAATTAATTGCGTCAGATGGATATAGTCTCATCATTCCAGCAGTATCGTGTACTCAAACAGCGAGTGTTTCAAACTCAGGGAATGTAAGTTCTGTTGCGGTACAAGCAGCCCAACTGAGTTGTAACAATACACCTGCTGATGCGGTTCGTACGCATGTTGTAAGCGCTGGCGAGAACTTATTCCGTATCGGCTTGCGTTATGGTGTCCCATTCACACGTTTAGCTGCCTATAATGGCATTCCTGATGCAACACGTATCTTTGTTGGGCAATGTATCGCCATACCGCCATCTGCATAAGTAGCATAAGCATGTTAAAATCTGAGAGGTACACAACTTTGTGTACCTCTTTTTCGTTATACAATAGATTAACTTGTCTAAATACATCGGAGTTTATTGTGATGTCTGATGAAAAAAAATATCCCGATGAAGTACCTGATACCTCATCTGAAATTGAACATAATGAAGTCGATAATCAACCTGTATCTGCTGATATAGGAGATACTGATAATCCACTCGTGTCTGAAATTCCCAAAAGAGATAACGACCTTGACGATGAGGCGCTTGATAATACACTTGAAACGTTGCAAACGCTTAATCTTTCAATTGAAGATCAAACACTTGCTGTTGAAATTATCAATGAGGCTGATTTAGATGATACGCCATCAAGTACAACCGAGCTTGAACAAGCAGAAGATGTTGATAGCGTTGATCTGAATGTTATGAGTGAAGCGGCTACAGAACTTGTTTCTGCTCTAAGTGAGGAAGATCAAGCCTTATTAGATAAGGTGACATCTCCTGATGATGATTTAGATGAAGAAATTATCATCAAAGACTTCTTGAATGAAGATGATGGTGAACCGCTAGCAACCCCTGACTACCTCAAACCACCTGAGCCAGAATGGAAAGTTGTTGCACGTCAACTACGGGAAGAACGCGAAGAAAAGCGCCGTGAAGTCTTAGAGAAAAAACGAGAAGATGATAAACGCATCAGTGAAGCCTATGATGCCCGCTTGAAAGAACGTGAGCAAGCCAAAAAGCAGCAAGAAGCGCAAATCCGTGAAGAGCGTGCAAAACTTGAACAAGAGAAAAAACAAGCTGTGGAAGATATGATGCAACGTATCCGTGAGGAGCGTGAGCGCAAGCAACAAGAACGTGCTGAAATTGATGAGCAAGAATTTGGTCGTCAATTCACATATCCAAAGCCAACAGAGCAACCATCTTATCCCAAGCCATCGGAGATTAAGCGGATGGAGCGCGAACAACCTAAGAACGAAGTTGACTTAACCGATACCAATAAGCCCTCGCCTCCGACGAAAGCACCCACTGGTGACGATTTTAATAGTCGCGTTAGCCGTTTAAGTAAACCAGATACACCATCTGATACGAAACCTGCTGATGATGACATGGATAAAGAGGATTAGAGACATTAAAAAAGGCATTTGGTTAACTCCCAAATGCCTTTTGATTATTTTTGTCTAAATATCTATCATTGATATGAGAATCGACGTAGATTGTAGCTGAAGTGCTAATCACTCACTAGCTATACTTATTGGTAAAGTGATGGCATTTCTTCCCGTTCTTCCATATACGGTTTGAAGCCACGTTTACGGTAATTCGATAGGGCATGTGCGCCATCTAAGTTACAGGTGTGTAACCAGATACGTTCTGAACCGAGTTCCCATGCTTTTTGAATGCCATAACTGAGTAGGTGCTTGCCTAAGCCACGTCCATGATATTCTGAACGTAAACCGAAATAAGCGATTTCAGTTGAACGTCCTTGTTTGTTAAGTTCTACATAGCCAGCAGGTGCGCCATATACGTAAAGAACGAATACGTGTGTTTTGCTGCTCTCTAAGATTGCCCGTAATTCACTCTTGGGCATAACAAGACGATCACGCCAGCGATACTCTTCACCGACTGATTGATACAAATAGCGATAAAACCCTAAATCAACTTCATCCATCCGCTCCACACGAACACCATCAGCTTGTGTAAATGACGGTTTGAATTGATTAGGATGGGTTATTTCAAGGTAAGTTGTTACAAGTGTTTGCGGTATTGTATTGAGCATAATCGTAACTTTATCGCTTGTTAGCTTGTCAATGATATTATTATAAACAAAAGTTGATTCAGATAAGTTAGACAAAGACAATGAGGTTTCTAGCAATCTTTTGGTTAAATGTTACAAAAAAATGCCCTCATCGCATCCAATATCCTTGTTAGAATGTCACAATTGGAGAAAATTGCACTGTGGCACGGAACTTGGTGGATGTTTTATAATACGGATAGTTCATGAATAGACGAAAGAACAAGTATGCGGATTGTATTTTTAGGCGATAGTTTGACATGGGGCGGATATGGTGGCAATTTCGTAGCAAGCGTAGCTGAACGCTTGCCAGACCATACTATTATTAATGCAGGTGAAGGGGGCGATACCGTCGTCAATTTATTGCGTCGTTTGGATGATGTTTTAGAACAGCATCAACCTGATGCGATATTTGTTATGGTAGGTGGCAATGATGCCAATTCATATGCCATGCCACAAACACGCGGATACTACAAAAAGGCAAAACAACTCGAAGAGGGTATGGTCACACCTGAGCAATTTGAAGAAACCTATCGAGAATTATTATCACAAATACAATTAAACTTTGTACAACCTCTAGTGGGGCTTGCACCCACAGAATATAGCCGAGATGTCATTGCTGCCAAGCATGATTATAATGTGCGTGCGCGTAAAGTTGCCAATAATTTGAATATCCCGATCCTCGATCTGGATGCAATCTATACACCCAAAAATCCCATTGAACGTGATCCGATCACATTGGCATTTATACAACAAATTGGCGCGAACTGGTCTTCAGGTTGGGATAAATTTGAAGAAGAACGCGCAAAATGGGACTACACCTATACCTTTGATGGCTTACATATCTTACCTGAAATGGGAAAAGATTTTGCGAACCATATCATTCCGTTTTTACAAGAAAACATACTATAATAAAATGAAAGAAATTTTGAGCGAGTAAAGACTCATGATTCCTAGCGAACATCGTACCGCGTTAGCGACACAATGCTTATGGTCATTACAAGAAGCGGTTATCGAAATTGAAGGACTATTACTCACCCATATAGAAGGTTTAACTTGGACGACAACCCTTCGTGGTGATGATAGTACCGAACGTCTAGCAGCCGTTTCGACGGCGATGTTTTTACTTGGCGACGAAACAAATGAATTATGGGGGCATGGCGAATCCCAAGAAGTTTTACTCAAATTATCGACTCAAGATCGAGATAAAAATCCAGATAATGACGATACCATCCGCCATGTTTTGATGCGCCCTATTGGTGAAGATGCCATATTGGTCATGGTATGCCGTGTGGATCACCTTACGGATAGGTTTTATACGCTCATGAGTTTGGCACAACAATATCTTGAGGATATGTTACTTGGTAACGATCCACCATTACCTATTTGGTATGATGACTAGACAAAAGCGCAGATACAAGCTGCGCTTTTTTAGTTAATCCGTTCATCATATCTTCATGCTGATTCATTAGGATATATCATGACAAAAAGAAAGATGAGCTATGTTAAAGAAAATAAGAGCTTTTATCACACGGTTACAACCCACCAGTCGCTTACTTATCCAGATGAAAAATGCACGCAATAATAATGCGATCTTAGCATTGGATGCGCTCAAAGAACGGATTGCTCATAAAGATGGCACACTGAAAGCCTTAGATTTATCGGGTGCAAAATTATCAAAAGCAACCCTCGCTGCCGCCGATTTAGAAGCCATTGATTTTACAGGCGCAACCCTCGAACATGCTTATTTTCATGAGGCGAATTTGCAAGGGGCTATTTTCCACAAAACAGTGATGATCTATGCCAATTTACGAAGTGCAAAAGCGCAATCTGCTACCTTTGAATCCGCAACACTAACACATGCTAATTTTGCCCGCGCTGACTTAAGCAATGTCAATTTCAAAAATGCAGATTTAACGAATGCTAACTTTTGGGAAACCAATCTTAAAGGGGTAAATTTCACAGGCGCTACGCTGAAAGGGGCAACAATTTCTGATGTGACCTGCGATAATCGAACAATTTTACCTGATAGTTCGTATTGGGTAGAAACTGTCGATTGGAAAAAGTACACAACATAAAATGAAAAATGCTGTATCAGACCTTATCACTGCATGGATGAATACACTTGATGTACCTGCTATAAGTATCGCAATCATTGAAAAACAAGAAGTTGTTTATCGTGATGGATTTGGTGTATTGAACGATTCACCTATGCAATCACGTACTATCTTGAGCGCACAATCTCTCACAAAACCAATGGTTGCCTACTCAGCACTCCAACTTGTGCTATCAGGTCAGCTTGATTTGGATGTGCCTTTACGTCGCTATTTGGAAAAATCTTATCTGTCAGATGATGCTCGTGTTGATAGGATTACAGCCCGTCATGCACTATCTCATGCAACAGGTTTCGCCAATTGGCGTGATCTGGAAACAGGTTTAGAAATTTCATTTGATCCCGGTACAGACTACAACTATTCAGGAGAAGGCTATTGTTATCTACAGACAGCATTAGAGGCTATCACGGGTGATTCACTTGAAACGCTCCTAAAATCACTATTTGATGATTTAGCAATGTCAGATAGCACTATGGCGGTATTCACTGAAAAAATGCGCGAACATCCCTTCATCGCACAATTTGAACATCTCAATACCAATGCTGCTTTTAGTCTGATGACTAGTGCTGACGATTATGCAAAGTTTATGTTAGCTATGCTGGATGACTCGAATCAATCAATTGTTGACCTGATGCTGACTCCTCAACAAGGTGTTGCGGGAAAAGACGGCTTTTATTGGGGGAATGGATGGGGCATTGAAGATACATCCTCAGCCCGTTATTTCTGGCAATGGGGCGCAGGGATAGATGAACGTCATCTTGCGATTGGATCACGGGATAAACAATGGGGTGCTGTCATCCTAACAGAAGGTAATAATGGCACAGATAAAGGCTTAGAACTCGCCCATAAAATCGCCCAGCAGTATGACCCTGAAATCGGTAAATGGTTTGATTGGTTGAGTGAGTAAAATTCATTGTCATTGTATTGAAAAATCTTATGGGATTCAGATGAGCATTATCAGATGTGTGGATATTCCAAAATAATGTAGAAAGAAATGATGAATGCAGATTGATCGTGAATGTCCAGACTGCCATGAAACGGGCATTTTTACATTTGGAGAATTGATTCAAGACAGTAGATTGTCTTGGCAAGCCTCTCATGTATGTTTGATGTGTGGTTTTGTTGTGGCAATTGATGATTATGGTATGTTGTCAGACCATCTGAGAAACATAGTTTTGGAACAAGTTTGAATTAAAATTCAATGATTATTCACTAAGGTTAAGTGTTTTAAAGATAATGCGCGACTGCTTTAAATGGACTATGCAAGATACTAAAGACTTTATGAGTTTAAAATCTAATGTCCTCGAAGGCACTCATATCGAAATGAGGCTGATTCAAGATAAATTAACTGCAAGATCAGATAATCCTATACATATCCATATAAGTAAAAAATCAAAATAGTAATACTGATATAGAGGACTAAATCATATAAGCAGTATTACGCAAATCGACGGGGTTGAGGCACACGATTTTATGGTATAGTCAAATCTTTAAATTTATCGACTCAAGGAGACAGAAAAAATGTCTTTCCCAGAAAATTTTTATTGGGGTGCAGCGACGAGTAGCTATCAAATTGAAGGGGCAGTCAACCAAGATGGGCGCGGACAAACCATCTGGGATACATTTTCACATACAGCAGGTAAGGTTAATAATGGTGAACATGGCGATATTGCCTGCGACCATTACAATCGCTATGCTGATGATGTGACCTTGATGCAAGATTTAGGGCTTAATGCCTATCGTTTTAGCATTGCATGGTCACGGATTTTACCAAATGGCATAGGTAACATCGAAACGCGCGGGCTGGATTTCTATGATCGTTTGCTGGATGCGCTCTTAGAAGCAAATATTACACCCTTTGCAACACTTTATCACTGGGATCTACCGCAAGCACTCCAAGATAAAGGTGGATGGGTATCGCGTGAAAGTATTGACTGGTTTGCAGAATATACCGATGTCGTCACAAGCCACTTTGGAGATCGTATTAAGTCATGGTCAACGTTCAATGAACCTTATGTCACTGCATTTGTAGGACACTGGCAAGGTCGTCATGCACCCGGAATTGCTGATTTACCCTCAGCGTTGAAAGTGGCGCATCATGTTTTATTGTCACACGGCGCAGCAATTCCGATTATTCGCAAGAATGTTCCTGATGCACAAGCAGGCATTGTGCTTGATTTGCATCGCTATATCCCCAAAACAGATACACCTGCTGATGGTGCAGCCTGTCAACGTGAGGAAGGTTTACAAAACGATTGGTTTACTGATCCAATCTTCAAAGGACAATATCCACAACCTATGACCGAATATCTTGCAGATTACCTCACGGATATTGATCTGGAAGAAATTACGTCTGCGAATGTCCCAATAGATTTTATCGGTATCAATTATTATATGCTCAATCGTGTTGAACACGCTGAGGATACCCATGAACTCAAAACGCGCATCGTCCCAGATGAAAATGCGATCATCACCGAAATGGATTGGGAAGTGTATCCGCAAGGTTTATATGACCAACTCATGTGGTTGAAACAAGAATATGATGTGCCAGCAATCTATATCACCGAAAATGGCGCAGCCTTCAATGATGTGAAAGTGGATGGTCAAATTCACGATACTTTACGCGTCAATTACTTTCATGGACATATTCAAGCTGTTGCCAATGCTATTCAAGATGGCGCACCCGTTAAAGGCTATTTTGCATGGAGCTTGATGGATAACTTTGAATGGGCGCTAGGCTATGATAAACGCTTTGGTATTGTTCATATTGATTTTGACACCTTAGAACGCACGCCTAAAGATAGTGCCAAATACTATAGTCGTATCATTCAGAAAAATGCAGTCGTTACCCCTGAATAATGTTCCCTAACTTCTATGAAGTAGATAAGCCACTCTATTGTAGAGTGGCTTATTTGTTTCTGCGTTATCATCTTATCGCGTTTAATAATAATTAAATCAAGATTAGATTTTATATCTCATCCGATGTACAATATGCCCTAAAGTTTGTGGATAATTTAACCATCCACCATTTAAATTACAATCATTATTTCTAGGAGGTTTTAGGTGCATATTGTAACATTTACACGCAGCACCCCTGATACAGCGGCTAAGGTCGAAGTTGATGGCAGTGGTGCAGTCACATGGGGCGATGCAGCAACAGTCGTGAACCCTTGGGACGACTATTCTTTAGAAGAAACCATACGCCAAGCCGATGCAGTTAAAGGTGAGTCAACCGTCATTGCAGTTGGTTCAGAATTGCATAATGATGCCCTTAAGCATAGTTTAGCAATGGGTGTTAAAAATGCAGCCCGTGTCAATGCAGATACTCTTGATATGACGGACGGTTTGCAATGGGCAACACTCGCTGCTGCTGCTGTTAATAAAATTGAAGATGCCCAATTGGTCATTTTTGGTAAAGATCATATTGATGTAGGTAGCGATCAAGTCACGTATATGACGGCACGCAAATTAGGCTGGACAATGCTCAGTAATGTATCCGCAGTTCTTGAATTAGATGCCGATGCTGGCACAATCAAAGTCGAAAAAACACTCGAACAAGGTAAACAAGTTTTAACTGCAAAATTACCTGCTGTGATTAGTGTCCTCAAAGGAATTAACGAACCGCGTTATCCATCATTTATTGGGATTCGTAAAGCCAATAAAGCGAGTATCCCAGAATGGTCACCTGCTGATTTAGGTGTTGAATTACCAGCAAGCAGTACGAGTATGCTTGGATATCAAAATCCACCAGCGCGTGATATTACCAGCGAAATAATTGAAGGCGAAACCGTTGCCGAAAAAGTTGCAAAACTGGCAGATAAGTTGATGGAGGAAAAAGTCCTGTGAGTGTCTTTGTCTTTGTAGAAACATTCGATGGAACAGCAAATAATGTCAGTTGGGAAGCCATCGGCGCAGCATCATCTGTGGCGAATGCGCTCAATACCGATGTAACCGCAGTCGTATTTGGTAAAAATGCTGCTGATATTGCCCAAGAAGCAGGCACATATGGCGCAGCAAATGCCATTATCTGTGATGATGCAAGCCTTGAGCCTTATCGCCTTGAACCCTTTGCAGCTTTACTCAGTCAATTAGTAGCTGACCATTCACCAGAAGCCGTAATTGCAGTAGCTACAACTCGTGGACGTGAATTGATGGCAAGCAGTGCGGTTGATACCAATAGCGGACTCATCACCGAAGCGATTGAACTCGCCGTTGATGGTGATGCCATTAAAGTAACGCGCACAGCTTATGCAGGTAAAGTCTTACAAGATATGAGTGTGGCAACCGGTACAAAATTTGTCACTTTACGAGGACGTTCCTTTGCCCCTAATGCAAAAGATGCTTCCGCAAATGTGACCGTTACATCAGTAGACCCCGTGCTTGCCGAAGATGCCATCATGGTAAAAATTGAGAGTTTTGAAGCTGAAATTGGCAAAGTGAACCTCAACGATGCAGCCATTATTGTTTCAGGTGGGCGTGGCATTGCCAACAATCCAAAAGCTGCCCCTGCTGATGCCGAAGATGCCGAAATTTGGAAAGCGCAAGATGGCTATGCAACTGTGATTCAGCCATTAGCAGATACCTTGGGTGCAGCCGTTGGTGCAAGTCGCGCATCGGTTGATGCTGGCTATATTCCTTATGACCATCAAGTTGGACAAACAGGTAAGAATGTGAATCCTGATTTGTATATTGCAGCAGGGATTAGTGGTGCAATCCAACATCAAGCTGGGATGCGGAATAGTAAACTCATCGTTGCAATCAATAAAGATGGCGAAGCGCCAATCTTCAAGATTAGCCGTTATGGTATTGTCGGTGATCTATATGAAATCTTGCCAGCGCTCAATGAAGAATTGAAAAAGCGCCTCGGCAAATAAAGTCATGCTGATTAAAGCCATTCTCATATAAGAATGGCTTTTTTACATAGTTTTAAGATTAGGCTTTGTTATAAACCGCAATTGCATCCCCAGTAATTGCAGACGCTGAATCCGATGCTAAAAAGGCAATCGTGTCAGCGATTTGCTCAGGGGTGACCCACTTAGAGAAATCAGCATCAGGCATAGAGTCACGGTTTGCTG
The DNA here is from genome assembly GCA_049680565.1 of Phototrophicaceae bacterium. Lineage (GTDB taxonomy): Bacteria > Chloroflexota > Anaerolineae > Aggregatilineales > Phototrophicaceae > JAUZRW01. Next base: position 9,901 of record JBAUIA010000427.1, on the reverse strand, counting down.
CCGTATCAACCGTACTTGGCATTATCCCATTCACGCGAATATTTTTATCTTTTAATTCTAATGCCATACTTTGCACAATCCGATGGGCTGCTGCTTTACTTGCTGCATAAGCGGCTGTATTTTTTGCACCATTCAAACCTGTACGCGCCAGAATTGCGATGATGCTTCCTTCAACCTTGTTATCAACCATATGTTTCGCCACACGCCCTAATGTGATAAATACAATCCGTGTGTTGAGGTATATTTGCTTCTCAAAGACGCTAATATCCGTTTCATGAACAGGTTTCCCTGCTGCGAACCCACCAACGGCATGCGCGAGAACATCTATCTGTCCAAATTTTTCTACGGTTGCAGCAATCACAGCATCCATATCTTCAGTTTTGCCGAGGTCGCCACCTGTGATGAGATAATCATTGACCGTATCGCCCAAATCATCAATACGCCTTTGCATAGCATCCTTATCACGGTCAACGAGTACGAGTTTTGCACCTTCATGAGCGAATTTTGTGATGATACCACTGGCAACACCACCACTAGCGCCTGTTATCATCACGACTTTGTTATCAAATTGTCCCATTGTTCCTATCCTTGTATGTTATGAATTTCATCTATGATAAACACAGCACATGAATAGCGTATGAAAAGACTACGCCCTAGTCGCAAGTGCTTTTCGCCCGTACAATAACGCCGTTTTGCTGATTAAATGATGAATCGGGAGTCCAATTCTATGGCAACACCGAATTTGATTACACTCACTGACCCACGATCTGCGGCAGCAGAAGCCTACCGCACGCTTCGTACCAATTTGATGTTCAGTAGTGTTGAACATGCTATTCAAACTTTGCTGGTGACATCACCTGTTGAAGGTGAAGGTAAAAGTGAAGCCTTAGCTAATTTGGCTGTGACTTTTGCACAAGGTGGCAATAAAACGATCTTAGTTGATGCGGATTTACGTCGCCCTGCACAACATAACATCTGGGGCGTTGATAATATTGGCTTAACCCAAATGATGATTGATGATGCCTCGCTTGCGAATCCACCATTGATCGAGACCGCGATAGAAAATCTTATGATTTTACCTGCGGGCGATAATGCTCCTAATCCTGCTGATCTATTGAGCAGCAAGCGCATGACAGAAATTATTGGTGTGCTAAAAGCGCGTGCAAACTATGTGTTATTTGATAGCCCACCCGTCTTAGCAGCAACGGATGCTGCGTTATTAGGGATTAAAATTGACGGTGTTTTGCTTGTTGTGAAATCGGGTGAATCGCGCCGTGACCAAACAACACGCGCACGTGAAAATCTGGAACAGATCAATGTGCGTGTAGTGGGGGCTGTCTTAACCAATGCACCGCGTGAGAATCGTCGCACATACTGATAAAGTAAATAGGGGCAGTGCGCTTGCAAATTGAAGCTGTTTGTCCCACAATGACGCGCATTGGCGATACATGATACATTGCTAATGGTGTCGCTTATAAACAATCATAGAGGAGTACACACACATATGAAGGGTCTTATCCTAAGTGGTGGCGAAGGAACGCGCTTACGCCCACTGACCTATACTCGTGCTAAACAACTCATTCCTTTAGCGAATAAGCCTGTGCTTGTCCGTGTTATCGAGACAATCCGTGATGCAGGGGTGGTTGAAATTGGCATTGTTGTCGGCGGTACTACAGCGAAGGAAATTGAACAAACACTTGGGGATGGTAGCCAATGGGGCGTACAACTCACGTTTATCCATCAAGCAAGCCCTGATGGATTAGCCCATGCTGTCAAAATTTCGGAAGATTTTCTGCAAGATGAATCCTTTGTGATGTTCCTCGGTGATAATGCGATTGAAGGCGGTATTAGCCAACTCATTCGTGATTTTGAAGCGAATGATTGGAATAGCCAAATTGTGCTTAAACGCGTTGAGAATCCATCAAGCTATGGTGTTGCTAGCTTGCGTGCGGATGATAGCATTGATTATCTAGTGGAAAAACCAAAAAATCCACCGAGTAACCTTGCGCTGGTGGGTATTTATATGTTCGATCACAACATCTTCAAAGCCGTCAATACTATTGAACCTTCTCTACGTGGTGAACTCGAAATTACAGATGCGATTCAGTGGCTCATTGATAATCAGTATAGTGTTTTCCCGCATGTCCATGATGGTTGGTGGGTTGATACAGGTAAAGCGCCTGATTTGCTCGAAGCCAATAGTTATGTGCTAGCAGAATTAAACCCATCTATTGCTGCTGATGCGACTATAGATGCTGCTTCTACAGTAGATTCTCGTGTGACGATTCAAAAAGGCGCTAAGATTATTAATAGTGTTGTTCGGGGACCTACCATCATTGGTGAAAATGCTGTTATCGAAAATAGCTATATTGGTCCTTTTACTAGCGTTTATAATGATGTGGTCGTGACCGATTGTGAAATTGAACGCTCAATTTTACTCGAAGGTAGTCGTGTTAAAGATATTGATATGATGCTACGCGATAGCCTCATTGGTCGCAACGCATCGGTGAAAAGTAATAAAGAAATCAAACCACGCGGTGTTGTCATGAATGTTGCTGATAACAGTACGCTTTGGATATAAGATAGGAAAATTATGGATATTAAACGGAACATTCAATACATTGTCATTGATTTAGATGGTACATTGCTCAACGATGACCACAAAGTGAGTGATCGCAACAAAGAAGTCATCAAAAAAGTGATTGCACAAGGTGTAAAAGTGATTTTGGCAACGGGGAAAACGCGCCAAGGCGCAGAATCCGTGATTGCTGAATTAGGCTTAGATACCCCCGGTGTCTTTGTACAAGGATTAATTCTCTATAATGCGGATGGCACAGTTCGCCAAGAACAGGCGCTTGAGCCAAGCATTGCTCGTCATGTGATTCAATATGCAGAATCAGAAGGCTTTGAAGTGGTTGCTTATAGTGGTAACCGCCTTGTTTGCCGTTACCTTGATGATGCCGTAGAAGAAATTACGACATTTGGTGAACCGATGCCACAAGCGGTTGGGTCATTAATTAACCAAGTGCATCAAATCAAAATGAATAAGCTGATTGTTGTTGGTGGATCAAAGCGTAAATTGAAAGCATTACGCTGGCAACTCGATCAACAAATTGGTGGCAAAGTGAGCTTCACCGATGGCGGCGTATTGACATCGCTTGAAGTTTTGCCAAAAGGTGTCAACAAGGGACAAGGTGTCAAAACCTTATTGCGCCAATTATCAGCAAATGCCGAAAATGTGATGGGTATTGGTGATGCTGAAAATGATGTAGAAATGCTCAAAACCGTTGGTTTTGCAGTAGCTGTTAAAAATGCTGCCGAAAAAACTAAAGCTGTTGCTGATGAAATCGTCGCTAGTAACAATGATGATGGTGTCGCTGAAGCGATTGAACGCTTTGTGCTTAAAGCTGAGGTGCTTGAAGAAACCTCTGCATCAACAACACCTGATGCTACTACTACACCATCAGATGACAGTGCTTCGCAAGCAAAACCAGAAGGGGATGAGGCATGAAAAATATCCTCGTAACAGGTGCAGCAGGGTTTATCGGTAGCGAATTTGTGCGAATTTTAGCAACAGAACGCCCTGATCTGAATGTGATTAGCTTTGATAAATTAACCTATGCAGGCAATACCGATAATTTGTTGCCACTCAAAGATGTTAGTAATCACACATTTGTGCAGGGTGATATTGCAGACCTTGAAGGTGTACGGGGTGTATTTGATGACCACCAAGTCGATACTGTTGTTAATTTTGCTGCGGAAAGCCATGTAGATCGGAGTATCCTTGATCCCGAAGCCTTCATCCGCACGGATGTTTTCGGTGTCTATCGCTTACTCGAAGCCAGCCGTCAGCATGGTATTGGACGCTTCATGCAAGTATCCACTGATGAAGTTTATGGTGATGTCGAAGAGGGATTCAGTGTCGAAAGCGACCCCTTCTTACCGAATAGCCCTTACGCATCCAGTAAAGCCAGTGGTGAACTGTTGGTGCGGAGTTATCACGTTACCTATGGTATGGATACAGTCGTATCGCGTGGTAGTAATACGTATGGACCTTATCAATATCCTGAAAAACTCATTCCACTTTTTATCACCGAAGCGCTTGAAGACCGTTCATTACCTGTTTATGGTGATGGCTTACAAGTGCGCGATTGGTTGCATGTAGAAGATCATGCACGCGGAGTCATGCAAGTCCTATTTGAAGGTAAATCAGGCGAATCTTACAATATTGCTGGCGAAGATGTCCGCACCAATATTGAGGTCATCAAGCTATTGTTGCAATTAATGGATAAGCCAGAATCACTCATTAGATATGTGCGTGATCGTGAAGGTCATGACCGTCGTTATGCCATGAATGCGGATAAAGCAATTCAAGAATTGGGATGGCAACGTCGTCATACCTTTGAAGAAGGTCTCGCACAAACGATTGCGTGGTATAAGAGCAATGATTGGTGGTGGCGTAAGATCAAAACGGGTGAATATCTCGAATATTATAAACAGCAATATGCTGAACGCTTATCCCAACCCGAAGAATAACAAACGAAAGACTCACAATTGTGGGTCTTTTTTCTAAAAATGCTATATCTGTGTTACAGTTATTTTATATTATGTCATAGCGATGATGTAGGATTATTTTGGTAGAGCAAATTCCCACAACAATTGATTTTAATGCTGAAGCCGATGCGCTGTATGAAGAACTCGTTCAACGCAGACGGGATTTTCATCAGTATCCAGAATTAGCTTACGAAGAAGTGCGTACATCGAATATTATTGCCGAGGAACTGCAAAAACTTGGCTTAGAAGTCCAAACAGGACTCGCTAAAACAGGGATCGTTGCCATCCTCGACGGTGCTGAAGATGGTCCTACTGTGTTGTATCGCGCTGATATGGATGCTTTGCCAATTGGCGAACAAACAAGTCATCTCTTTATGTCACAGAATGCGGGACGCATGCACGCTTGTGGACATGATGGGCATATGGCAGTGGGTTTAGCCGTTGCCAAAATTATGACGAAACATCGTGATAAAATCAAAGGGCGCATCAAATTTGTATTCCAACCCGGCGAAGAAGGTGCTGGTGGTGCATTGGAAATGATAAAGGCAGGTATTCTTGATGATGATCCTATCCCTGATTACAGCTTTGGTATTCACCTATGGCAACCGCTTGAACTAGGTAAGATTGGTGTAGCTAAAGGTGCAATTATGTCAGGCTCATCAACTTTCCATATTGTAGTACATGGTAAAGGTGGACACGCTGCGATGCCTCATACAACAGTTGATCCCGTTGTATGTACAGGACAATTGATTTCAGCATTACATGCCATGGTTGGGCGCAGAATGAATGCAATGGATGGTGCGGTTGTGTTATCCGTCACAGGTTTGCACACAGATACCATGAAGCATAATATTCTGCCAGAAACAGTTGAACTAGTCGGCACATTCCGCACATTTAATGCGTATACCTCCGAATTGCTAGAACAACATATCCGTGATGTCAGTAAATCAGTCTGTGAATCAATGGGATGCTCGGCGGATGTTAAGGTCAAGCATTTAACGATTCCACTCATCAATGATCCTGATATTGTTAATCGGATGCGTGGGGCATTACTACAGGTTGTTGATATGAATAAACTTGATAAAAATGTACGAACAATGGCATCCGAAGATATGTCGTATTTGCTAGAAGATGTCCCCGGTATGTTTTTCCTCGTGGGTTGCCGCGATCCTAAAAATGCTGCCCATCAATATGGACACCATCATCCGAAATTTGATTATGATGAGCAAGCGCTCAAAATTGCAACATCTGTTGTGAGTACCGCCCTTGCTGATTTCCTCATCTATGATGATGACGCCCAAAAACGTGATATTCCTGTTTCACTCCTTATAGACGAATAAATCTATGAATGAATGGATAAGATTTTATATTTATTTACTTGATTATTATCATTTTTGATAATATAATCATTTTTAGTTATCAATAATGAGAATAATGATGAATGACTCTAAAGCTGATCTAATTTTACATCCTATCCGAATGCGGATTATTACTGAACTCATGCGTGCGGAGATGAGTCCACAGCAAATTGCTAAACAACTCCCTGATATTCCACAAGCGACTTTGTATCGCCATATTAATACCTTGGCAGAATCTGATATTTTAGAAATCGTATCAGAAACACCGATTCGTGGCACAGTCGAAAAAGTATATCGCGTAGTAGCAGGGGCGAGCCGTCTATCGCCTGATGATATTCAAAGTATGAGTGCAGACGAGCATATCCACTATTTTACGACCTTTGCAGCGTCACTCATTGGAGATTTTGTTCGCTTTGTTGAACACACAGCACCTGATGATCCTGCTGTGATTAATGGCAACATGAGTTATAGCAAAGCATCATTCTACTTATCCGATGAAGAAGCCTCTGAAATCAGTTCAATGCTTACAGAGGCAGTTCAAAAAGCATACAAGAACCAACCAGCACCTAACCGTAAACGTTACATCATGAGTTTTATCAGTATTCCTGATACAACAAATATCGGAGATGAATAAAATGACGCTACATTATACAGAATCAGGTAATTTTGAGGGTGAAACGATAGTTTACTTGCATGGAGCAGGTTTAGCAGGATGGTCTTGGCAAGATATTATGACACGATTACCGCAGTATCATAATATGGCTGTTGATTTACCGGGGCATGGTGATAGCCATACGATACAAGCACGTACATTCGCGGATATGGCACACTATGTTGCTGATTTGATTGCAGACGTTACGCCTCATGGCAAAGCAAACGTTGTCGGGATTTCTCTCGGTGGTATGACAACACTAGCTCTATTAGAGCATCGCCCAGAAGTTGTTTCATCCGTAGTCGTTAGTGGCGTGAATGCGATTCCATTACCATTCATGACAAAAATGATGACACGCGCAATGATACCTGTGATAAAATCTAATTTCGTAATTCGCCAAAATGCAAAAATGTTTCAACTTGATGAGGAAGCATCCGCAGCCTATTTTACGAGCATGAAACAACTTGATTTGGAAACATTCAAAAACTTGCTTCCTGAAATTTTTAACTTTGCGCCTGCGGAACAATTGCGAGATATTAACCATCCAACCCTTGTTGTGGCTGGCTCTCAGGAAGAAAAAATCAACGTTAAGTCTGTATCACTTTTGGCAAATGCAATGAATAATGCGATTGGTGTTCTAGCGCCTGATTTGCATCATGCTTGGAGTGCTGAAAATCCTAAACTATTTGCTGATATGGTGCATCAATGGATTTCATCACAAGAAATTGCGACAGGTTTAGACCTTGTTGTGGATAAAGGTCAGCAAGTAGCATTTGCCTAATTGAGGGGGCAGTGTCGCCCCCTCAGCAATATCTAATCTATGGTTTTGGAGGAATGGTCGCTGTATAAAGCCAACTATCAAAGAACCCATCCAAATCACGATTACTGACTTCTTCTGCAATAGCAATGAAATCAGCAATTTCAGCATTGCTATTTGCATAACGGGTTTGATAAGTTTGGATAATCTCAAAGAATGTCTCATCACCGACTGCGAGGCGTAAAGCATGTAATGTCCATGCACCACGAAGATACACACCGATGCTAAATAAATTTTCTGAACCCGGATCCCCGATAATAACGCGATTGGCTCGGATTGCCTCGTACCAACCATCTAAGATTTGTTGTGATGTGGTCGCACCATAATTTTCTTCCATCCATAAGATAGAAGCATAAGTTGCGAAACCTTCATTCAGCCAAATATCGCGCCACATTGCAGGGCTTACATGATTGCCAAACCAAGAATGAGCCAGTTCGTGTGCAATCGTGACTTCTGCTGTTCGATCCCCATTTAAAATGTTGGTGCCGAATAATGATAAGGTTTGTGTTTCGAGTGCAAACGGGAGTTGCGTATCAGCGATAACAGCCCCATAAACAGCAAATGGATATGGGGTGAAATTATCGTTAAATAAGTGCATCATATCAGCCGTTGGGGAAAATACAATTTCAGCCATTGTTTGTTGGCTCGCTGGAAAATAATTACGAATCGGTACATCATTCACAGTCGTATCATCAGATCGCGCAAACTCAGAAATATTGACCGTCACAAGGTAACTGGCTGTCAGATCATCATTTTGCCATGTATAAGTATTATAGTTACCATCAGGTTCAATGCTTTCGAGGATACCATTAGCTGCAACAACGTAGGGTTCTGGCACACTCATGATGATGGTATAGGTCGCTTTATCACTCGGATGATCGTTAACCGGATACCATAATGATGCGCCATCAGGTTCACTTGCAACATAAACGCCACCTTCATAAAATGTCCATCCACGCGAGAAAGGCATTCTTGATAAATCGACATCTCGCCCCGGTGTGCCACTATACGTCACGGCAACCTCAAATTCACGACTGCTAGGTAAAGCCGAAACAGGTGTGATAATAAGTTCGCGATTTTCGCGGATGAAAGTTGCGGGCTGGTCATTAACTAAAATTTGTGTGATGGAGAATCCTGCAAAATCGAGATTAAATTGTGATAAATCTTGTGTTGCACGCGCCGTCATCGTGACTGTGCCAGCAATCGTCTGATTCGATAAATTCAAATCAAGATCAATGATATAATGTTGTGCGTCATAGCCACCATTTCCTAAATCTGGGAAGTAGGTATCGCCTACACCTGATGCACCGGGTGTGGGATCAAGACCAATCTCACCAATTGCAAAACGACCTATCAGACCTATAAAAAGAGTGATGATGAATAATACAGTATATTTTTGCATGGGGTATCTCCTGTACAATGTAACATTATCATAGCAGAGAAATGTGTAATTCAGATGAAAATTGAACGGTATCAAGCACGTAAACCGCGCCAATTCCCTTGGTTAATGAGTTGTGGTTGCTTGGGAGTCGGTGGCTTAGGTATTGTTATAACCGCAATTGCAGCACTTATCATTTTCCCACAGATTGCTGATGTAGCCTTATCAACAGTCGGCATTGAAGCAATTGGCAATACTGATGAAGTTCTCAGTGCACCCATTGTGACTGTTCCCGTCTTGATGGATACCCAAACTGTGGGGGCAGTCACCTTATCAACAGGGAGTTATTCGCAAACATTTAATGGCAGTGGCGCAGGTTATACGGTTGTGGTAGGTGATACAGATGATACTATGCAACGCCAAATGCAAGTCACATTTACAGAAGATGGATTAGTGGCTCAATGCCGTATTCTATCCACAATTTGCTCGGCTTCTGGCACACAAATGCGGAATGCAACCTTTGACTTACGCTCAGGGGGATTGATTATCAATGGTGAATTTCAATTGCCGACAGGGCAATGGCAAGATGCAGGCTTAGTCGTGCAATTTACAACGACTAACATGCTAGATATTGTAGGTATTGATATTGCAGGACGTGTCTATGCACCTACCGCGCCAGAATTTGCCAGCTTAATCAATGAAGCCGAATCACGCGGAAATTTATTCATCCAAGCACTGAGCGCCCAAGCAGGTTTTGATACCTTTAACTTAGGTGCAATTATTGCTGATGATACAACCCTGACTTTCATCTTGAGATGATTGTTTATAAATTGAGGAATAGACCCTATGATGATTGATATTTATGATGCAGTCCCAGATGATATTCCAGATATTCATAAGCTCATTCAACAAGTGTTGCCCAAAAATCAGGGACGTGTATTAAACCGCCTTTATTCAGAAGTCGCCTTACAGCAAAAGCTGGAGAGCGAAAATACACATCTCATTATCGCAGTGATTGATGATGTGATTATAGGGGTTTGCCAATATGGAATCCCGATTATGGATGATTGTGATTGTGAAGATTTACGAGCGATTCATGCTTTATTTGTTGCTTCTGACAATAATCATGATGATGTCGCTTC
>JBAUIA010000426.1:0-4548 GCA_049680565.1 Phototrophicaceae bacterium | reverse complement strand
AAAAATGGCTGCCAATTATCCCATTGTGCGAGGATGTCTTTGGCAGTGTAATTCGATTGACAAGTGGTATCAATTTCGCGCCAGCCACTGAGGCAATCAATCCACGCATCAAGCACAGTTAAAGGCACTTTTTGGCGGAATGATTTGTAATGTCCCAACATGAATCCTGCTAAACATACCTCATCAATTGAGTCACCGTGATACAAATCGCTGAGGGTTGTTTGCCAATCATCATAAGTGAGCTTTGGATGCTGTGCTGACCACGTTTTGATAAACGCACGCATGATTGGATTGCTCAAGCCATAATGCACATGCGACGAGCCACTATAAATTGCGCTATCATTCATTTTATTCGGTTCTTGTGTGACGATAAAATCTCGAAAGTCTTGGGCAGATGATGGCATAGGGGTTACCTCTTTGAATATTTTCTTAGATTGATAACGGTTGAAGATTATTAGTAACTATTTCTGTCTATACAAAAATAGTTTTTGAGACTTTCATTAATATAGGTCATATTACCTAAATAAAATAGTAAATACGTCTATTTAAAATATAGTCTCAAATGTTAGTGTTAGATGATTTTTTGAAGAAAATTACTATTTATAATTAGTACTGTACTAAAAATATAATATTCTAATTTGTATTAGATTTTATTTTCTCTATGAGATCTAATTTTAATGTGAATTCTATGAAGTCAAAAAGGTCATTATAGAATTAATTGTTGTCAAAGGACAATGTTTTGTATCCGTTTTCCATAATACTTGTAACATGTATAACTTTTATCCTTTATGTATTATTTGCGCTTACCCAGTTGAAGAATTTTGAGAGTAAAAGTATAAGTGTTGCATGGATTTTATCACTGAGTGTTTTAGGTCTTTTCCTAGCACTTAACATTATTTATGCAAATCCAGGTGGCTTAGACTATAACTATATTCAGAGTTTTATCCATTTTGATGTTGAGGGTACATTATCAAATACTTTTTCAGCAATTTTGCTATTTTTAGTTAGTATTATTGCAATGATGATAATTTTACTCACACGTCCTAGCGGACTTGCTGATTTATCTTATTGGTTATGGTTGTTGATTAGTATTTTATTTGGCGTTGTAGCTTACGATGAATACTTTAATCCTCCTAATTTACATGGACAGCAATTTGTTTTATATGGATATGTGATCTCAGGTATTATTAGTGCCTTATGTTTGTTTTACATTGTCCTATTCACAGAAGCTGAAAATAAGTGGCGATATTATTGGGTTATTGGCGGATTAGGATTAATCGGTGTAGCAGGTGTCTTATTAGATAATCAATTACTATTTAATATCAGTTCATCCGATGTTGCCTTATTGGAAGAAGTATTAGAGGTACTCGGTATTATAACTGTTTTAATTATATCACTTGCTATATTACATAAGAATGCACCTAAGATTATTTGGATTATAACTGCTCCTTTTGTTCTTATTAGTATTGTCTCTGTCGTGATAATATTTTTATTTACACCTAGCTTACGCAATACATTTGAATATTATTTAGATAATATTCAAATTGATGGCACTATATATTCTGATAATGCAATTGAGCTTATTGGGTATAGTTTTCCACCTTCACCTTTAAATGCGGGTGATGTTATTACTGGTAATATTTATTTTCGAGTGAATACTATAACATCAGGTAATTATAGTTTTTCTGCACATTTACTTAGTCTACCTGACTTAGTATCTGTAGCACAACAAGATAGTGAGCATGTAGGGGCAGCATTAACCTATACTTGGATTCCTGACATGATCGTAAAACAAGCTGTTTATATCACTATACCTGATAATATTGAAATACCATCAGCTTACACCTTAGCGATTCGTTTGTGGTCAAGTAGTGAAAACTTTATTGAAGATGGTAACTATGAAAATTGGCAAGAACAAACACAAGGTTTAGGCATTGCGACTAGCCCAAATAGGTTAATTGGTGATGATTTTGTTGATCTAAATACTTTTGTGATAATGCCAATTAATAATATAACACCATTACAAACTTTCGATAGCTTATCTTTCATAAATGGTATTGAACTTTTCTATAATAAACCTGATAACGATCTGCTTGCTTCAGATAATAATCTTTCGTTGTTATTTCAGTGGCGTATAACAAATGATGTACGAGAAAATTGGCAACAAATTATTCATTTACAAAATGTAGATACATCTGAGTTATTCATTTTTGACCGCTCTCCTTTTGATGCACGAATACCTTCTTCTAATTGGTTTGATGGATTTATTGCTGATGATAATATCGTTATCAATATCCCCGATGGTATGCCAAGAGGCACATATCAACTTTTGACAGGGTTGTACAATCCTGAAACATTACAACGGTTGAATCTTGAAGGAAATCACCCCGATAATATAGCAATTATAGATACCATAGTTATTGAGTAAGGTCGAATTGATTTATGATACATCTTAATACTCACAACCGCCCTAAAATTTTACCACTCTTATTAACTACATTCTTACTACTTTTTGGGTTTATGATACTTGTAATTGGCATTGACGCTATGCACATGCGTCCTGATGAGGAACTCACATTTCGGAATATGTCACTAAGTTTTACTAATTCGATTGTTAGACTCGCACAAAGAAATAATCAAGCACCTCTATGGTGGATACAAATCTGGACATGGCAACGTTTAGTCGGGTTAAGTGAATTCGCTGGAAGAATCAACTCAATCTTGTGGGGATTATTGACCTTATCTCTAATCTATCAGATTGGATACTCTTGGTTTGGACAACGGCGCTATGGATGGTTTGCAATGGCTATACTGAGTGTCAACGCTTACTTTTTTATCTATGCTTTAGAAATAAGAATGTATACTTTAGGAATGTTTGTTGTAACATTGAGTATGCGTTTTTTCTTTGCATGGCTTCAAAATAGAAGTTGGCAATTAGCGATTATGTACGGTCTTTCAGCGAGTCTTCTGCTTTATACACACTACTATTTCGCCTTTATTATTTTGTCACAAGTTATTTATTTTATAGTTTTTCATTTGTTTGATTGGCGTATGGTGAAACAAGGTTTCATCGTGGCTGGAACAGCCTTATTTGTATGGTTGCCCGGTATCGTCATTTTATATATGCAATTACAATTTATTGATTTTAGTGATGCTGGCGGACTAAAAATCCCTACAAAACCAACTAATCTAATTTCTTTTTTAGAATTAGCACAATTAAGTAGTAATGGCTTGTGGCAGTTATATACTCTAATTATAGTGGTAGGGATAATATTATTATGGCGTAAAAAAGCATTCTGGCTTATATGGATTTGGCTTATCATTTCGCCTAGTCTTGTTTTTATCTTGAATCTGTACTTAACAGTTTACAATGTGCGGTATACAAGCTTTATGATTCCAGCTATTGGCTTGATTATTGGTATCATTTTAGCTAGTTTGCCGACAAGGCGACAACACGTTATCAATTGGCTGGCATTAATTATTGTTTGTGGCATCAGTCTCTATCAGTTACCTAACTATATTCCTGTTCGGATTCCATTTCGTCACATTTTTACAGATGTGACTGATAATCATCAAGATAATGATGGTGTTTTTATAATTCCACTTGTATCGGATCTATATCTTGAAGATCAATATGAACGATACCTACCTGAAACACTTTTGAACAATCGAATTTTTAATTTGAGTGATGCTCAAAGTTATAGACGTATCTGGTTTTTGACAAATCAACTCTTTAGTGAGGAAAGCGAAACCGATTTTGAAACCTTAGAAGCAACACATCGCGTATTTTATGTAGCTGATCAAAGTGATTGTTCCAGAGAATATTGTTATGTTGCTCAATTGATGGTTGCTCCTCCAATGGATAACCTTGTGCTTTTTGGAGATAGATTAGAATTTTTGGGAGCAGATGTTAATCCAATAATTGATAATCAATTACCTATATTACTTTGGTGGAGTATCGAAGAAACTATCTCAGAAGATTACTCTATTAGCTTGCAATTATTAGACAGCAATGGCTCTCTCGTCACACAATCTGATCATCAGATTCGTCCACTATATGATATTGACGAAGAGATACCAACATCACAGATGCAAACGGATGGAAATTATATTGACTGGCGGTTGTTAGATTTACCTTCTGATTTGCCGAGTGGCGATTATTACTTGCAACTAATTGTATATCAATGGTGGGACGGAGTACGCTTAATAACCGATGATAATTTAGATTCATTTGCAATCTCTACAATTAAAATTGAGTGATCTTATTCGGTTCTTGCGTGACGATAAAATCTCGGAAATCTTGGGCAAATGATGGCATCTGCTTCTCCTTATAATCTCTAGTATCTTCAATCAGACGCGAGAGGTCATCATAGCTGTAGTCGATTGTATTTAGGTATTAGGAGGAGGGGTCTCAAATGATATTACGCTTGAAAACCCTCCTAATTTTTACAACTAGACGTTACTCAGCGACGACGATTTTGAGGATTTCGCCAGCATAATTAACAATATACAGTTCGCCAGCTTCATCTTCGCCAAAGCTACTGATGG
>JBAUIA010000425.1:0-5134 GCA_049680565.1 Phototrophicaceae bacterium | reverse complement strand
ATACATCCGATGTATCAGTGGTGCGATAATGACGACTAAGATGATACCTAATAATAATAAGCCATGAAGCACAAAGCGCCATTGAACATCTAAGTAGTCCAAATTGTTTGTTGTCAAAAATGCGGCTAAGGGTGTGACCATAAATGTGATTGATATTACAATCACTAAGCCCAACATCTGCCAACTAAGACGCTTATAAAATAAGGCACTCATCCCTAAAATTGTTGCCAATACCAAGTGAAATAGTAAATCAATGCTTTGCCATGAGTTGTACAATGAGGGATTATCAAGGTTGAGAATGATCGTCGTGCCAAAAAATGAGGCAATTTCTGATGTAAAGACTTCCCCTAAAATTAGATAGTTACGAATGACCCACAAGCCACCCGGAAACATCACAAAGATCACAGTGATAAATGTCAGTGGCGATAGGTAAGTGCGCCATGTCCCTTTACGCAAATGCAAAAACCAATTAAGCATCACCAAGCCCCACAGATAAAATAAAATGTAAAGCCCTGTGGCTTTCGTTGCCAGTGATAGCATGGTTGCAAACGCTAATCCGTAGGGATGAAAACGATCATTACCAATCGGTGCATGTAAGACTGCAATCAAAATTGTCGTGCTGAGTAAGACATCGTTTTTACCTATATTCAGCAATTGCGGAAAAACAAGTGGTATAAGACATAAGCCTGTTGCTAGCAGTAGGCTCACATCAATGGATAATTGTGCAAAACGCATCACCAATAATGCGAGGGTGAGCCAAAGCACGATAAATACCAGCGCGAACATCAGCCCTGTTATGCGAATGTCAGGGACAATCAACATACCGAATGCAATTAAACTCTCTAATCCAAACGGATATTGCCCGTAGGGAATGGCTAAATTCCATACAGACCCATCGCGTACGAGTTGGAATACTTTAATACTATGATAATCAACAAAATCAGAGGGGATAAAGCGTCCAAGTGTGGAGCTATACCAAAATATCATGCGCTGGACAAAAATAATGCTAACGAGGCTGATGCTGGTAATAAGAGTCGTCAGTATAAGTAGTTTAGATTGTGAGCCTTGGGGTGTGATACTACTATCGAGCCAGTTTGTGGTATGACGTTGATAGATCCAATAAGCACCGATGCTTGTCAATAGCGTGAGTGGCAAAACCAACCCAATACGATACATCCCCAAAAAACCAAGTATCTGAGCGGTGAAAACAATACCAAAAATTGTACTCAGCAAGATAGCATATAAACGAATGAGGCGATTTTTCATGGTATTGCGCGACCAACAGAACACGGACAATAAGCCCACATTATAGCCGTTGATGTAACAAGCGTGTAGCTAGAAATTGGTATTTTCAAGAATCAGACGGAAAAACTCTAATACGCCAATATTAGGGTTGTTCGCAACTTCGCGCAAGCCATCATTGACGATTGCCCATTCATAAATCTTAAATACCAATACAAGCGGAATCCCATATTGAATAATACGATTCGGCAATGAGGCAACCGTTAAAGAAATCGGTGCTTCTGTGACATCTTGCAAGGCTTGGCGATCTGCTAAGATTTGCAAACGCTCCATATTTAAACGATCCCGTCGTCCATTAAGTTCAATAAGATCAAATAGCATCCCAATTTGATCGTTCTGGGTGCTTTTAATATTATCGCGGTTGCGCCAGATGACTTCACATTGGTGAATCTCAGTTTCGAGTGTTGCGAGTTCTGTATCAACCCGATTCAACTGTGTTTCGAGCGTGATAGCATTTTGGACACGCCAACGCGATTGTCCACGTCCATAGGGTAAGCGAATAAGTAAATAATAATGGGTATAAAATAGTACCAATGGAATCAACACATCAAAGGCGAGGATATAGCCTAAATCTTGCTGAAGATTCGGAATATCACCCGAACTCAAAACTTGGCTAAAAGGTATCGCTGCTAGATACAACGTAATGATGAACATGATGATGAGGGTTAATGGCAATCGGTCAACAATGGCATTACGGTCTTTTGCAGAAATCGTACGATTCGCAATAACAAAGGCATACAGCAACAATAACAGCAACGCCACAACATAAAATGGAATGCCAAAAATGAGCGCTAATGCTTGTTGCGATGAGTCGATAATTGCATTATCTTGTAGTCGTGCCTGTAGATCGCCAATAATAGTCGTATCATTGAACAAAAATAATTGTACGGGGATCACAGTAGCTAAGACTGCGAATAGGAGCAAAATATCCATATCAGAGATGGTACGCAAAGACGGTTCAATACGGTTGGGAACGTGTTCTAATAATTTGTCAGGGATTAAGATACGCCTAAGTCCGCGCCCTCCTGAAAATACAATGATGAGTACAAAGAAAATCATCATCCATAGTATCGGTGATAAGGCGAGTATCGTTTCATCAATAACAGCAGGACCTAATAGATTTGCCGTCCGTAGGTCACTCAGGTTCGTAAAATGGCGCACAATCACCAATGATGTGATGACGAGTGCTATCGGGGTCAAAAGGCGAGCTAAATTCACCCAAACACTATTATGCGATAACCACCGATTCCAGCGCCCAATCCACATGCCTTGAATGAGTAAGAAATAGGTAATCGCTAATAACAGTAAACCACCTGTGTAATAGATGTTGTTATCGAGTGTGAAAATATCATTCTGGACGAACCGCGCAATTAAGCGTCCAAGCACAAAAGCTAAAATGCTGGTCGATATAAATTCATTGATTGCCACCATGAATTGTTCCCATAGTGGAATTTCGGAGATAAAGATGCGATAGCCAAGAGGTGTAATTGCAAAGAGAGATAATAATAGACGAAAGGTCACGACAAGAAAAATCAGCAAAAATACATAAAAGGGTTCACTATCTTTACCAGTTGTGGGTGCTGTCGATAAAACACGGTAGAAAATAATAAACAGTTGGCTATAGACCCAAAAGACCATCAGGTAGAAACCATGACTACGCCTA
The DNA here is from genome assembly GCA_049680565.1 of Phototrophicaceae bacterium. Taxonomy (GTDB): domain Bacteria; phylum Chloroflexota; class Anaerolineae; order Aggregatilineales; family Phototrophicaceae; genus JAUZRW01. Next base: position 2,169 of record JBAUIA010000425.1, on the reverse strand, counting down.
AATAATTGCCCTAATAAACGTTTTTGGGCTGGAATAAAGCTAGAGAAAAAAGCTAGTAGAACAATCCCAACAATCGAAACACCCACACTAAGCCAATCGGCATCAATAAACTGCCAGATGGTATATGCAAATTGAATCACTAACATGCTGGGAATGAATAAGCGATCAATCCATTTATCACTAGATAACTGAAACCAATTCCATATTGCTTGATTATCCGCCAATGTTGATTGGGTTATTTGATCGTCACTGATATTGATTTCATCTGACACAGGCAATTTCCTGAAAGGTTATAGGAATTATCTTATTTATTTTAGCACAGACCATACGATTTGAAGCACGCTCAAGATATGATTGCTAAACAATATTGAGCAAATAGAACCATATATGATAAATATTCATCAAAATGCCTATGAGTGATGGTATAATTTGCACAACAATTACTCTTTAGAGGATTAATGATGTCAACATTTGATAATGAAAAATTAAACCATTTAAAAAAATATCATACGAATTGGAAAGACCATACGCTCAAATCAACCTTAGAAAAACGCCCTGAGCGCAAGGAAACATTCATTACACAATCCAGTGAACCGATCAAACGTTTATATACCCCACTCGATGTACCAGAGCTTGATTACGAGCGTGATCTCGGTCATCCGGGGGAATATCCTTATACTCGCGGTGTTCATGCGACAGGCTATCGCGGTAAACCTTGGACAATGCGAATGTTTGCAGGGTTTGGTACTGCTGAGGAAACCAATGAACGCTTTAAGTATCTCGTCGCCAATGGAAATTCAGGTTTATCTGTCGCATTCGATTTACCCACATTGATGGGATACGATACCGACGCACCCGAAGCATTAGGAGAATTTGGCAAATGTGGTGTGGCGATTAGTTCGCTCAAAGATATGGAAATTTTATTTGATGGCATCCCACTCGACAAAATCTCAACGAGTATGACAATTAACAGCCCTGCACCGATGATTTGGGCAATGTATATTGCAGCAGCAGAAAAACAGGGGCATCATCGCTCAATTTTGCGTGGCACGCTCCAGAATGACATCCTCAAAGAATATATTGCTCAGAAAGAATTTATTTTCCCGCCTAAACCATCCATGCGACTCGTCACCGATACGGTTGAGTATGCCACAAAAGAAATGCCACAATGGAACTACCTCAGCGTGAGTGGATATCACATCCGCGAAGCTGGCAGTACCGCAGCGCAAGAACTGGCATTCACCTTAATTGATGGCATTGAATATATCAAATGGGGCTTGGAACGCGGTTTAGATATTGATGATTTTGCACCACGTATGAGTTTCTTCTTCAATTGTCATAATGATTTCTTTGAAGAAATTGCAAAGATGCGGGCTGCACGTCGTATCTGGGCGCGAGAAATGCGTGAAACATTCGGCGCAAAAAATCCACGTAGTTGGTTAATGCGCTTCCATACGCAAACAGCAGGGGTCAGCTTAACTGCACAACAACCTGAAGTGAATCTCGTCAGGGTAGCGATTCAAGCACTTGCAGGGGTTCTTGGTGGCACGCAATCACTACATACGAATAGTATGGATGAAGCGCTCGCCCTACCCTCCGAGCATGCCGTCACGCTGGCGTTACGCACACAACAAGTTATCCTTGAAGAAAGCGGTGTCGTCAACACACTTGATCCGCTCGGGGGTAGTTACTTTGTTGAAGCACTCACCAATGATATTGAAGCCCAATGTTATCGTTATTTCCAACAGATTGATGATCTAGGGGGTGTTCTGCCAGCGATTGATGCAGGATTCTTCCAGCAAGAAATTGCAGATGCCAGTTATCGCCATCAAAAAGAAATTGAAAAAGGAACGCGTGATATTGTGGCACTCACCAAACATACCAATGATGAACCTGTTAAAATCCCAATTTTGAAGATGGATCCACAGGGACATGATAAGCAAGTGAATCGCTTGAATGCTGTCCGTGATGAACGCGACGCAAATCGTGCGACTGCTGCGATTAATGCGATTCGTGAAGCCTGTATCAATGAGCAAAATGTCATGCCACATTTGGTCGAAGCTGCTCATGCGTATGTTACGCTTGGCGAAATGACCGATGTCATGCGCGAAGTGTTTGGTTTATACCAAGAACCGCTTCATATTTAATAATCATTATCGGAGGTGGATT
>JBAUIA010000424.1:0-1739 GCA_049680565.1 Phototrophicaceae bacterium | reverse complement strand
AGCTATTGCATATTTCGAGACCACCAAAAAGTCGGGGCTAGGTCATAAATTTCGTTTTCTAGGAAGCCAGAAAAGCATATAAAAACTGTTCATTCTGTTGATCTGATTTTACTTTCAGAAAGTTTTGTGGTATTCCCCAGATAAAATGGAGTGCATAGATGTCTCCGAAGTACACTTAAAGAATTAACTAGGAGAACAAAGATGCAAGTCAAAAAGAAATACACAGATAACTTCAAAAAAGAGGCAATCCATTTACTAGAAACAAGTGGTAAAAAAGTGGGAGAGATTGAGGGTGATCTAGGGATATCTCATGGATTATTACGCAAATGGCAAAAGCGCTTTCAGGTGAATTCCGTGAGTAACGAACTGGAACTTAGTGAAATTGAGCAGGTAAAAGCAGAGTTACGTCGAACGAAGCGTGAGTTAGAAATAACACAGATGGAACGGGATATTCTAAAAAAAACGGTGGGCATCTTCTCCAAGGATCAACGGCTATGAAGTATGAAGCAATTAAGCAGTGGCAAGACGAGTTCCCTGTTGCACAGATGTGTAAGGTGCTGGCAGTGTCAGAGAGCGGGTATTATGCTTGGTTGAAGCGCGAGCCAAGTGCTGGTGCTATCGAAAATGCACAGTTGAGCCAGCAAATTGCAACTATCTGGCGCAAGTTTCACAGGATTTATGGCGCACCACGCATCTGGGCAGAATTACTGGAACTGGGTGTTAAAGTGAGCCTGAATCGCGTCGCAGAATTAATGCGTGAAGCAGGCTTACAGGGCAAGACGGCACGTAAAAATCGCCCACAAACCACCCAATCTGAGCCAAGTCATGCCGTTGCTCCCAACCTGCTGAACCGCACCTTCAAAGGTCATCAACGCCATCAGGTTTGGTTAACTGACATCACTTACATCCAGACCGATGAGGGCTACTTGTATCTGGCGGGGGTCATGGATCTGGGATCACGCGAGATTGTCGGTATGGCGATGGCGGATCATATGCGCACCGAACTGACGCTTGATGCACTCAATATGGCGATTATTCAGCACCAACCACCCGCGGGCTTAATGCACCACTCTGATCGAGGTAGTCAATACACCAGTCATGCCTATCAACAACGGGTGTCGGATGCGAACATGCTTGCCAGCATGAGCCGCACTGGCAACTGCCTTGATAATGCACCCATGGAGAGTTTCTGGGCAACCCTCAAACGCGAATGTGCTGATTATATCTTTGCGAATCATCAGCAAGCTCGCGCTGAAATCTTCAGCTATATCATGGGCTTTTATAACCGTACCAGACGGCATTCTGCTTTGGGCTATTCAGCGCCTGTTCAACTGGCTGCTTGAGGCAATCCGAGACAACTTAACACTCTATTATTTTTGGGTATTGCCAGCTCTAACCTACCTTGTTGGAAATAGACTTGGGCAATCTCGCTATGGATAGCAGGCAAATTGACTAAACCGTTAAATTGTTGCCGACCACAAACACGTTCCATATAATACATATGTTGGCGTAATGAAAATTCTGATAAACGCTTATTAGGCGCATAATCACCTGTTGGGGTTGTTCCAACATTCATTGGGCGTTTCGGATCATATGGAGAAATTAAATCAATGAGGCGCTCATAATCATCAATTGCATCATCGAAGGCTTCTTGTAAAGTATAAACCCGTGCCTGCACATATAGGGGGATAGTCGGAATACGTGTAAAAAGTACCCAAGTTTTTTGATCGGACTTCAAT
>JBAUIA010000423.1:0-3941 GCA_049680565.1 Phototrophicaceae bacterium | reverse complement strand
CTGGATACACCGTTTTATGATTGATGTTGCCTTTGAAAATAATGATATTTACCTGTGGACATACATCGAAGGCGCAATCACGCTCTTTTTGTATGACATGGTGCAAGATGGCGAAATTAAGAATTTTTTCGTGCGCTGCAATGCCGAAACCAACCCAGAGCAAGATCGGGAACGGGGCATTGTACGTACACAAATCGGATTAGCACCTGCTTTCCCTACTGAATTTATCACAATTACAGTATTACATGGGGAAAGCGGTGTATCATTCCGTACCGACAATAGCACGACAATCTAGTAATCAATGAGGAGTGATTTATGTCAGATAGTTACCGCACAAGTCCATTTAAAGACCCCTATAGACAGTATAATTTTGCTGTCGAACTCGATAGTAGCATTGTGGCGCAATTCCAAGAAGTCAGTGGGCTTGATGTCACCACTGATGTAATTGAATACCGTGAAGGTAATCAAAATATGACCGTTCGTAAATTGCCCGGTCTCACCAAATTTTCCAATATCACCCTTAAAAAAGGCATCACGATTGATAATCAAGCATTGTGGGATTGGCAACAAAAAGCAGCACTTGGCACGGTACAACGCTTCCAAACAATTGCGATTATCTTGATGGATGATACCCAACAAATTCAAGCCGTTCGTTGGGAATTAACCGACGCATGGCCCACCAAATGGACAGGTCCTGATCTCAATTCGACAGGCAATTCTGTCGCGGTTGAATCGATTGAAATTGTGCATGAAGGCATCACCAAGGCAACCTATAAGTAAGGGTCAAGCAAGTGGACACGCTTGTGCGTGTCCCATATAACCTGTTTGAATATTATATTTTGGACTATTTGGACGCACCGTTGTGCATCCCTACGATTTATCACTAAATTGAGCGTAGGGACATCCAAAGGGATGTCCAGCACAGTATGATTATTCTAAAACAGGTTCTTATGCATATTGATAGAATAAGGTTATTTGATGCAAACAGAATTTGAATTTTTATTACCTAAAGGCTATATGGATGAGCAAGGCAATGTGCATCGACAAGGCACAATGCGGCTTGCCACTGCCTACGATGAAATTATCCCACTGCGTGATCCGCGTGTACAAGGCAATCCGGGTTATCTGGTCATTATTTTGCTATCACGGGTGATTACAAGTTTAGGCGATGTACGAGCGATGAATCCGCGTGTGATTGAAAATCTATTTTCGGCAGATTTAGCATACCTGCAAGATTTTTATCGTCAGATTAATGAGCATGGTCATACCCGTTTAGTGGTGCAATGTCCGCATTGTAATAACGACTTTGAAGTCGAAGTGGAACATGCCACGGGGGAAGCCTAATCCGCTATCCACAAGAACGGCTGTATCAGGAAGTATCGTATATCGCGTACTACTTCCACTGGTCTTATGAGCAGGTCATGATGATGGAACATCGTGAACGGCAGCGATGGGTAGCGGAGATTGCACAGATCAACGAACGACTGAACGATTCAATGGAAAACGCACTGCGATAGGTCAATCATGGCAACCAAGAATGTGAGTCCACGCGCCAATCCTTATACGACATTTAACTTTGAAGTTGCAATTTCAGGTATTCTGATTGCAGGTTTCAAAGAAGTCACAGGCTTGGAATCCGCTATTAAGACCGAACCCTACCGCGAAGGTGGGCAAAATGCGTTTCAGCATCAGATGATTGGCGGAACTGAACCCTCATCCAATCTTGTCTTGAAACAAGGCTTAACGCACGAGCTTGATCTGTGGCGTTGGTATCAGTATGTGCATCAAAAAGTAGATACATCGCAACGCTTGCCCTTGCGTGTACCTGTTATCATTTTCCTGAATGATCGGGATGGCAAAAAAGTGCGCTGGTGGCTGATTCGTAATGCAACACCTATCAAGTGGATTGGACCGACATTTAATTCAGAAGCGAGTGGTGGTAGCGCAATCGCCATTGAAACGCTTGAAATCGCGCATCAAGGTATTTTTTCACAAGGGACAGATCGTAGTCAGAGCTTATCGAACGTCAATAAATTATTATAGGTCATTCTATGTCCGATAATCCGCAACGTCCAACATGGCAAAATAGCATTAATCCTGACTTCTTGCAACGGGTTACGCATCCTTTGCTAGGGGCGGTCATGCAACGGGTTTCTGCAACAAATATTACAGGACGCATTGACCGTATGTTGGGGCGTGATTATCTGGGGCAAGAGATTACGCAACGTTGGCAATCAAGCGAAGGTTTGCAACGCGGAGCATTACCCTTAGCCTATGCCCAACAGTTACCCTCGTCGGCAGCACAAAACATGAGTGTATCGGCTACCCCGTCAGCAACATCGGCGAATCGCCCAATTGTGATGACACGCGCCAGTGTTCAGCGCACTGCAAGCAATCCAGCGCTGATAACACCTGACCCTATTATAAAAACGCGCACAATTGTTCGTCCAATTACGCAACGGGTTGTGCAGTATGAACGGCAAATCGAGCGTGAACAGGCAACAAATACAGCTAATTCGCCTGTTAGTGAGCCAAAAACAGGTCAAGCCCGACAACGCAGTAAACGATCAGCATCATCGATAAGTGATAGCCCTACATCTGAGGTGTCATCTGATAGCAATCCTGCGACGATACAACGCAGCGCCCAAACACCCCAACCGACACGCTATACACACTTTATTTATCGGCAATCATCTCCTGAAACAACACCCATCATCAATAATGTTTCAATGCGTGATAGAAATTATAGTACGCGTGTCAACCGCCCTAATATCATGGCAAATCCGACCCAATCAAATCGTTCACAATCTGCATCAAATAGCGCTCAAGGTGATATAAACAGTCCATCAACGACTTCACCAGTCGATGGAAAGCAATCTATCCAGCGCACAAGTGATACGGTTAATGACAAGTCATCTTTATCGAATCAGCGACAAGCACAAGCGCAAGCATCGGCATCGACCCCATTAAGCAATCGCCCAATTGTGCGTGCACCAGTAAATGCTATGCAAAGACGCTTAAATCCATTGCATATGACCTTATCTGCACAACATAATATTGCAGCACCGATAGCAGCAAATACGCTATTACCTAAGGTGCAACGCCAAACAGTCACACGACAAGCAAACCAAGCACCACTTGTGACAATTCAACGGCAATTACCGATGACGTGGCTTGCACGGAAAATCAATCCTGATGCAGCGATGCGTTTTAACACAACCCAATTATCAGATACAGTGATTACACGCACAATGGGACAAAATAAGTCTGTCTCGGCTGCCTCCCCTGCTGATATGTCACTCCGCAGTGGAACGGTGATTGCCCGAACAAATCTTGCAACGAATCAGAATAACCCTTCGCTTGGTCAATCTGTAAAATCTGCATCTAATAACCCATCCATACAACGCAATTTATCATTGAATGGACAAGTAGGGCAACAACAATCAGTAGAACGTCCAATCTCAGAAAATCAGGCTGCTAATTCGTCTTATGATGGTTCACCGATGCCCTTAGCTGATAGTGTCACAATCCAAGGGCAAGTAACATCGGATAGTACCCGTGTGCCACAGACACAAACCAATGATACTAGCTCGCAGCAAGCATTTGATGCACCGCAATTACCCTTTACGCTACAACGTAGAGCGACACAAAATAATGACTTAGCTCAAGGGCAAGTTCGCCCGAACAACTCTCCTGAGCAAGGTGCTTCAAGTGGTCAATTACCGTTAGCCGAGAGTGTTAACATCCAGCGACAAGTTGCACCAAATACTGACTTAGCTCAAGGGCAAGTTCGCCCTAATAACACTCCTCAGCAATTATCACCAAGCGATCAATTACCTCTAGCAGAGAGTGGTAACATTCAGCGACAAGTTGCACAAAATACTGACTTGCCTCAAGGGCAAATTCGCGCTAATAACACTTCTGAGCAAGGTGCTTCAAGT
>JBAUIA010000422.1:0-11326 GCA_049680565.1 Phototrophicaceae bacterium | reverse complement strand
TTGTCCTGACAGCTAAGGAATTTGATTTGCTTTGGTTTTTGGCACGTCATCCTAAGCAAGTGTTCAGTCGCTCGCAATTGTTGGATAATGTGTGGGGTTATGAATTTTATGGCGATGAAAGCACTGTAACGGTTCATGTGCGACGCTTACGCGAAAAAATCGAGCCTGATGCTGCCAAACCCACCTATATCCAAACCGTGTGGGGTGTTGGCTATAAATTCGATGCACCTGAATTATAATACTCACACGATTGATACGCATATAAACTAGGATAAGTTTGTTCGTAATGATAAAACGATTGCTACAAAGTATCTTGATTGTATCTATTTTAGGCGCAATATTAGCGATTTGGCGCTGGTGGCATATCCGAAAAAACCGTGTTGCTGCACCCAACGCACAAAATTTAATTGCTCAGCCTGATACAGCACTCTCATTAATACGGCATGGCGATACACTCTCGATTCAGTGGCAGCATCCGACACAAAAAGCCGATATTTACATCGGGGATGCGTATCGCACACTAGACGAATCAACCCCAACCTTACAGGTCGAAAATCGACAGGTCGCCATGTTACACGGCATTGATACCGAACAACGCTATCAAGTGATGGTCAAATTTGCTGATGGAACAATCCTACAGCATATGGAGCGCGTGTTACCTTTCGCAAGTGCGCCAAATTTCCGTGATATTGGGGGCTATCAAACACAATCAGGGCAGGTCGTACGCTGGAATCGTGTCTATCGCTCCTCAGCGCTTGACCGACTCTCCCCGAAAGATCAAGTAAAATTAACCCAACTCGGCATTCAGACAGTTTGTGATGTGCGGACTCAGGAAGAACATTTTGCTGACCCTGATAATTTACCTGATGGGATGCAATCTATCAGTATTGCGCCGTCATCCGATGATAATGTTTTGCTGGCGGTTATACGCTTATTATTCCAACAAGGTTTTTTAGAAAATCTTCTCGCAGACCTCTATCAGCGCGTGATGATTCAAGATAATCCACAGGTATTTGCTGCAATTTTCACACGTTTAGCCAAAGATGCCAATTTGCCAATGGTCATTCATTGTGCAGCAGGCAAAGATCGCACAGGGATTACAATTGCACTCTTATTAGCCTTATTGGGCGTGCCTGATGAAACCATCATTGCTGACTATGCTTTTAGCAATCACTATTATGATTTTTTCAAACATGCGACCCGCAAAAATCTAGCGCAATTACGCATCATTGGTCTAACAGAAAGTGATTTTGATTATTTGCTGATCGCAGACGGGATGATGTTACAAGATACCCTTCACCAAGTTCGCACCCAATATGGTTCAATTGATAATTATCTCATCCAATATGTTGGATTATCACAGGGAACACTCGATAATATACGTCAAAATATGTTGATATAAGCCGCCTTTTAACCTTAGCCTTCAACCGAGAGATACGCCATGCAGTCATCCATTGCCACAACCCAAACCGCACAACATCCGATTTCTATTTTAGTCGGATGCTTACTTGTTTTAATCGGAGCGATTGCACTCCTCACCCAACTTTTTTTACCGATTCAGGGAGAAGTTGCACCGACACTGATTGTATTGATGGCAAGCATCAGCATTGTTTTAGCTGTTGTGTCATTTGTACTGTATAAGTCAGGCGTTTTGCAATATTTGGGTAGTTTATGGGTTTTGATGGTATTGATGATTATTATGATCGTCGCGGTAGTAATGTTTTATTTGTGGTTATTATTCAGCGTCTTATTTTCGACCTCTATTTATCTATCATTTATGGCGATTGCCTTATTTTTTGCTGGTATGTCGGCAATTTCATTTGGATATTTCGTGGCACGCGCCATGACACAACGCTTATTTGCATTAGCGGATGCTGCGGGGAAGGTCGCGCAAGGTGATTTTAGTACCCGTTTAGATGTGCGTGGCAATGATGAAATTGCTCATCTCGCTCAGAGTTTCAATTCAATGGCATCTGATTTACAACACATCGAAACCCAAAAACAGCAACTCGAACAAACACGCCGTGACCTTGTGGCATGGGTATCGCACGATTTACGCACCCCCTTAACTTCAATGCGTGTGATGCTCGAAGCGCTTGCAGATGGTATTATCACAGATACAGCAACACAGCAACGTTATATTGCAACCACTCTCAAAGAAATTCAGCATCTCAGCCATATGATTACCGATTTATTTGAAATGGCAAAATTAGATGTGGGTCATATCGCGCTTGATGTCTATCCGATTCCGATTGCAGAATTAATTAGTGATACGATGGGTAGCTTAATGGCAAAAGCCTCGCAGAAGGGCGTGATATTAGAGGGGCAGGTTGAAGATGGCATTGACCTTGTCTATGTTGCCCCTGATAAAATTCAGCGTGTTCTCAAAAATTTGATTGATAATGCCATCAAATACACGCCTCAAGGTGAGTCCGTTTCGATAAAAGCCTCGCATTGTGATGATATATCCGTTCGGATAGATGTTCATAACACAGGGGTCTATATCCCTGATGATATTTTGCCAAATTTATTTGATAGTTTTTATCGGGGCGAGAAATCACGCGCTAATACCGATGATGAGCGCGGAACAGGTTTAGGACTGGCTATCGCACGCGGATTTGTGCAAGCACATGGTGGCAAAATCTGGGCAACCAGCGATCCTGAACACGGCACAACCTTTAGCTTTACCATCCCAAATCGCCAAATTAATCCATGACAAATATCAACTAGCAAATTATGTATTTCATCCTAAAATACAAAGCAATCTAAGGCATAATCTGGAGTAAACAAACCGTATGCGATCTGTCATTGCTTTAATTGTATTAATGATGATTTTAAGTGCTTGTGGCGAAACAAGCAGCACCATCGCTTATGATGCACTTCCTTCAACAGGTGATATTGCGAATGGTGAAATACTCTTTACAGCACAAACTTGTAATGCGTGTCATTTAGAAGGGGCAAGTGGTGCGCCTTATCTTGAAGGCTTTGCTGAGAGGGCAGGCACTGTTGTCGAGGGGCAATCCGCACGCGAATATGCCTTTTATAGCATCGTTGAACCTGCTCAACATATTGCGGAAGGATATGGGAATGCCATGCCCAATCATTATGATGAACGCATGACATCCCAAGAAATTGCTGATTTAGTCGCTTACTTGCTCAGTCTCTAATTGTTCGGCATTCATCCAATCCAATAGGCGCTTGACTGACAATAAAAAGACGATTGTCACGAGCGCCTCATGCGATAAGCACCAAGGGCAATATTTGGTGATTAACACAGCTTGTACATACACCAAATAGACCGAAAATAAGAATGCAAATAAGAGCAATCCAAAAACGAATGGCGCAGCATACCGCTTCAAGAAGGGGATACGGGGTTCAAGCAATAACAATGAAAACGCCACGACATTAACACCAAACCCAAGAAACGCAATCGGTACGCCTAAGATTTCTGAATAGACACTATTTAAAACTGTGCCACAATCAAACACCTGACCAACACTACACGCAGGGCTGGCACTTGTATCGATTTTGAGATAACTCAAATAGCCACTGACACCCATTGCGATAATCAATACAATAAGACTTAAATTTCTAGCTGATAACAAGCCACTACTATTCTGTTTTTCCATATGAGTCATCCAAGCAATTGTTTACACTATGGAGGCATTATAACAAGATTGTCTCAAAATCAGCAGACTAAGACCAAAACGCAAGGTTTCCTAGACACAAATTCTGTTATGATATTGTAACGTTCAGATATATTTATCAATTGGGTACTTATCGTGAAAGGTTTAATACTATGAAACGCTATATAAGTTTACTACTTCTTCTATTTATTATCGCTGCTTGTACACCCACAGAAGAGCCTGTAGTGACCCCCGAAGTGACCGAAAGTCCTTATGATGTGATTGATTCAATTTGTCTGGTGACAGATGTTGGAACAATTTCGGATAACACATTCAATCAATATGCGTATGAAGGCATGATTGATTTAACCGATGAATTTGCAAGTGTCGAAACAAGTTATGTCGAAACAATTGACCCCGAAAATTATACAGCAAACATCCAACAATGTATTGATAACGAAGCTGACATCATCACGACGGTTGGGTTCTCATTAACAGATTCTACATTAGCAGCAGCAGTTGCTAATCCTGATGTGTATTTTATCGGTATTGACCAAGATGTCGCCTCGATTACAGAAGCACCTGATAATTACACAGGGGTACAAGCCGCCGAGGATGAAGCGGGTTTCCTTGTGGGGGCAATCGCTGCAAGTGTTGCAAATAGCATTGATGGTGATGTGATTGCAGGCGTTTATGGCATTGACTTTCCCGCTTTAAAACGCTTCCGCAATGGCTACGAACAAGGCGCACTCTATATTAATCCTGATTGGGTAATTGGCGAAAATATCCTCGGACAATACACTGATTCATTCATCGACACGGAACTCGGCGCAACAATTGCTCAAGATTATATTGAACAAGGGGCAGTTGTCATTTTCGGTGCAGGTGGTTTAACAGGTTCAGGAGCAATTGTCCAAGCTGCGAGCCAAGGAGTTTATGTAATTGGTGTTGACCAAGACGAATACTTCACCACATTTGAAGGTGGCGAAGCCGAAAATGCCGAATACATTATCACAAGCGCCGTCAAGCGTGTTGATCGCGGTGTATTCGATATTGCATCACTTTTACTCTCTGGACAACTGTCTGAGTTCCCCGGTGGTAGCAACTATCTCTTGAACGTATTTAGCAATGGGATTGGATTCACACCCACCCATGATGCTGATATACCTGAAGAGATTATAGAACAAGCCAGCGCAATCTACGGCGCACTCCTACGCCAAGAAATTTCAACAGGGGTTGACCCAATAACGGGTAATCTCATCGACGAAATGCCAGAAGCAGAAGCAACCGAAGCTAGCGAATAATCTCGTATGAATTAGCCTTGCTCTATCAGGGAGTGAGGCTAATTATTTATCTCATAGCGACACAATCAATTAATGCAAATGCTCTCCTTCCATCCGTAAAACACCTCCTAATTCTATGCCTAACATAATCAAAGGATCATCGCGTAATTGCTGGCTTTGACGCTGATAAGCAAGCTGTTGCGATACTGCATTCATGTACATTTTACCTTCTCGACGAATACGTGCATTAAAAAGGATTACGCCTGCAAATACTTCTCGTTCTTCCCGATATTTACGGGCGCGTTCATCACCCTTACCAGCAACATGCTCAAACAAGGCTTCTAATTCTGGGACGGTCATTTTACTTAAATACCAACCAGCATCTAACCGTTGTACTAGCGTATGTTCTTTGAGTTTTCGTAAGGCATAATTGATTTGATTCAAAGACAAGTCCATTGATTCAGCTATATCCGAGGGCATCATCGGTTTATGCAAGGTTCGCATAAACTCATAAACAAATAAAACAGAATGACCCAAAGCACCACGTTCTACAATATCAGAATTGAAAAGTGACTCACTATATCTTAACCAGTGGGGGGGGATACTTACTGTATTCAGATTCAATTCTATCTGTTTTGCAACACTGATAAGTTCGTCGTTAAATCGCCATAATGATGCTTTGCTATTTCGATCATATCCACAACTCGTAATGAGATTATCAGCTTGTAGTCGTGCCAGTGCGCGTTGGATTGTTGTTGTGCCTAGGCTTCCTAACTCACTTAATTCTCGGATGCTGGCACGGAATACGTCATTCTCATTACTGCTTACTCTGGCACGTTCAATTAGTGCTAAAAATAATGCACGATCACTGCCAACCGTTTTACTATCCCATTGATGCTTGATTGCCCACAATAGGGCATAGCGCCATGTGTACAGCAATGATTGTTGGGTTGACCGACTGGGAGAGCGCTGCCTACTATAAGCGCTTCTAATCGTTGCTGTGATTTCTGGCTGCGGTAATCCGCTCATTGCTGCAATTGGTATCAGGATTGTTTCAGTTTCTGATTGGCTATATTGATTACCCGCCATATCGCACGCAGCTTTGAACAAGCGGTTATTACGCGCACCTTGTGGGAGATGATTCCCATTTTGCAGATAGTCGCGTGTTGCCACACTCAGGTTAGATGCGGGCGACACAATCGCCATTGACCAGTTACCCGTTTTGCCAGTTGCTGGTGCATCAAATTCCAGTTTGAGCATTTGCCCGTTTTTATCCCTTAGCCAATCAATATCTTTAGTATCAATTGCTGGAATATTATCTCCTTGTTGGACAATCCAATGATAGACCGCGCCACTCGGGTGGATTGATGGGGGAGCGAGTACATAGCCATTGCGTCCCTTGATTTCAGCATCCACCAAGATTCCCGTTTCGATGCTGTGGACTTCGCCATTTGTTGCACGTAGGTAGATATGTCCACCGCGTGCTGTTTGTACTGCCCAAATCGGAATTTTGCGATTGTGCAGTTGCTGTAAATGATAATGAAAGCTATCGTTGGATTCGCAATCAATTACAAAAAGGTTTTGACTGGTGCTACCACACATAATAGCAAGGTTAGAATCACCAGCAAATAAATTGCGTAAACCGTAGTTGGGGTTGTCACGGTTCAAGCGAGAATACTGGAGGCGCTTCCAAGGGAGTCCCCCTTTTTGACCAATGGGTTGGGGCAGCACATTCAGCCCGAGATCATATAAATCATAGGCTTGGCGCTGCAAATCGGACAAACCAAAGGTTAGAATTTGGTTTGTATTACAGATTGTTTGTATTTCGTCAGTTAATTTAGGGATACTGACTTGTACATTTATAGGGTTATGAGGTATAATGTTTCTAGGTATAGTACTCATAGTACTTGTGGATGTTGGACATTCTGCTGGCAGACAAAATTTGTTTAGCGACAGGTTGGAAGCTCTCAGAAACCAATTTCCTAGTTAAAGGTTGTCCAAGCTCAACGGGGTGCAGTTTGGACACCTTTTTCTTTTTAATGAGAAAAATTGTCTTCTACTCTAACACCGCTGACTGTGTTTCACTTTACTTCATTCCATATATACGCACCATCTGCCAGCAATTACGAAAGACAAACATCCGCGTCTTCCTCTCTACTTGATGATATGCGATTATTTAACATTAAGTGCTATCTTAGGTGTTAAGCGCTAGCCGGGATGCCGCAAATAACAACCATACATTAAAAATACCACATTAAAGGTGATTCAAGCAAGCGAATTAATAACCTTTTATGAATCAAAATGACTCATAGTGACTCATAATGAGTCAGGATGGGGCAATATTTTACTTGTGGAGGTAGTGGGGGCAACAAACTCTACGATACCGCAAATGACCGTGAGATGCCAATTAATGATAATAATTTGTGATTTATGTTAAAGGAGCGAGGGAGAATCGCTCCTTTGACGAGGCTGCTACCAATAAAACATACAAGCAATACAGTGTTATCTATTTTGTATTACGTGATTAAACCAATCGTTGGATTAATGCCTCAATCCAAATTGTGATATGCCCAATGTAGACGTTGCACAATCGTCACGATAACCAGTGATCCCATGATGATAAATAGTAAACCCATAAATTGTGGCAACAAGAAAAATAAACTATAGAAAATAATCGTTTCTGTGCCTTCGATTAAGCCATCGACCATTGTGACACTGGTCATCTCGCCTGATTTGTTCGCTCCTTGAGCGCGTTTTTCCATGATTGATGATAAAAACATCCATGATGCTGAATTGACATAAAATATGCCTAGCATAAAAATCAAAGCAAGATAGGTGATGGATGTATCAACTGATAATGCTAATCCAATCGGGACAACCGCATAGACAATATTATCGACAATAATATCAATATAGCCACCCAGATCAGTTTGTTTATTGTTTAACCGTGCCACTGTACCATCTAAGCCATCAAGGATACGGTTGGCTATCCATAAGACTAAACCAGCGAGATACCAACCTTGCCATGCAAAACCTGCGGCTGTAATCCCTACAAGACCCCCTAATAGTGTGATTTCGGTTGGGGAGATGTGGTTACCAACCCATCTTGCCAGTGGGTTCAGCACACTTTCTTTGGCATAGCGCATTTGTTTATCAAGCATAATCTTGACCTTATTGGATAGCGTTGATTAAATTGAATATCGTCTATAGTTTGGAAAATTTACATATTTAGGACGGATGTCCTTGTTTGCATTGATTAGTAAAGCGATAAAACAATTAAAGAAACACTGCCTTGTAAGGGTTGCTAAAGCGAATCCAATGATGGGCGCACTATAGTACGCCCTTACAATAGTGTCTATTTCCCGAATTTTACTCATCAATGACCATAAATGGCGTAATTTATTTCCAGAGGATTCGGCTCGCAAGATCAATTGCTTTGCCTGTTGTACCCTCGAATAATTCTTTGATGGTTAACTGTGATGCTGCTTTTTTCGCTATATCACTGTACGTTGGATAGGCATGAATTGGATTCATGATGCTGCGTAAACCGCCACCATTCGCCATAGCATTAGCATATTCTTGGATCATTTCGCCAGCACGAGCAGCTACTATTGTTGCACCAAGTAAGTCTCCACTGCCTTTATAGACAATCTTGATGAAACCATCTTTATCATTATCAGCTTGGCTACGATCACCCTCTGTCATCGGTAGTACATGCACTTTAACCCGATCTCCGTATTTTTCGCGGGCTGCTTTTTCAGTTAAGCCCACTTGACCAACTTCAGGTTCAGTGAAGGTTGTCCAAGGGAAAATATCACTATGTCCGTTGAAGTTTACCAAGGGAAACATAATATTGCGCCCTACGATACTACCTTGAAAGCCTGCATAATGCGTTAGTTTGGGACCTGTGGTAACATCACCAATTGCGTAAATATGTTTGATATTGGTGCGGAGATACTTATCAACAGGAATCCCTTTTTTATCGAATGTGACACCTGTTGTATCGAGTCCGAAGCCATTAACATTAGGAGCGCGTCCAATCGCCACTAACATCATATCACCTTCAATCGTACCATTATCTTTAGTAATTGCCTTGAAATTGTGTCCGTCGAGTTTTTCAACTTTTGTGACAAAATCTTCAATGATGGTGATACCTTCTCGGGTGAATACATCTTTAATGACTTGAACGGCATCGCTATCGTCTCGTGGCATCACATCCGCGCCGATAACAGTCACTTTAGCGCCTAAACGGCTATAGGCTTGTGCCATTTCGAGACCGATAGCGCCAGCACCCATCACGACCAGATGTTGCGGTAAGCGTTCATTATCGAAGAACGTTTCGTTGGTTTGATACTCAATATCAGATAAGCCTTCGATTGGGAGCATCAATGGACGTGCGCCTGTAGCAACGACGAAATTCTTGGATTTTAATTGCCGTCCATTGACCTCAACCGTATGAGCATCAAGGAAGCGGGCTTCGCCTTCAATGACTTCGACACCGCGTTTGCTGACAACTTCAGGGGTTTCGCCCTGATAAACTTCTTCAATGATGTTGTGAATATAGGCTTTGACCTTTTTCATATCGACTTCGGGCACTACTGATGTGATGCCATAGTGATCCGCAACGCGCATTTCGTGGGCAATTTTTGCAACTTTGAGCAGTGCCTTACTCGGTACACAACCCATCCATGTACAATCGCCCCCGATTTTTGCTTTTTCGATGAGAGCAACTTTTGCACCCAGTTCGCCAGCGAATGCTGCTGCGGTTAAACCTGCCGAGCCTGCACCGATGACAACCATTTGATATTGTTCGCTCATGTTGAGAGTATCTCCTTATTTTTGTGTTTAAGATAACGATTGATGCTGTAGCTTATGAGCCAAATCAGCATTGAAAATAAAATTAATATCGGATCAATCATGAATGTGCCTTCTGCCAGACTGGCTTCTAGTGATGCGCCAATGCTCACGATAATAAAAGCATTGACCGTATTACCGATTGCGGTTGCTGCGATAAATGCTCCGAATGGAATGTGTAAGCTACCGGCTGCAAAATTGACAAGATCATATGGAAAATACAAAAATCGGGTGGTGAGTACCGTCTGGAATGGATTATCTTGCATCATACCGATGAGGGCAGCAATGCGTGTATTACGCTCGGATACCATTTTTGTGAGTTGTTCCTCATCTGAAAACCAACGCCCAATAATGTAGGGTAGGGCAGTCGAGAGCAAGCCTGCAATCATGCCATATACAAATCCCCAGCCAATCCCATAAATGTAACCTGCTAGCATGGTCATCGGTGTACCGGGGAAAAATGTTAAAGGGCGTAAAACATACAAAATAATATATAACAAAGGACCGTACCAATTATCAGCCAATAAATGTCCCATTTCATCGGCAAATTCAATGAAGGATAAATTATTAATCTGCATATAGACATTGACTGAAATACCGATCAGCAGCCAAATAGCCAGCGTTAAAAGCTGTGAGCGATATTGCCAGAGCTTTTTTGTGAATGACACATCCTGCATAACTATTTTGCTTTCTATCGCAAGACATTATGGTTATAAACAAAATGTCTTGCAAAACCCTTAAGATCATCATAAATGAATCATTCTAACGTGCGAGTGTGCTAAACCGTGTCAATTTTTTGACTAACTCATCTTCTACTCATTTTTGTTGATGTGATGTATACTATCGGTAAATACGTATGGGTCGTTCTGACTTGACAGGATACACCATGTTGAACTTACCCATTAGTGGGGTTGAATCCACTATTTTCTTGATTTATTTGGGATTATGGGCAGGTTGCCTTTTTGGTGGATTTATATTCGGGACAATCAGTGATGATGAAACCCGAAGAATACCGTTATTGAATCGTTTATTATCATCCTTGACACTTGTGATAGCTGCTTGGACATGGTTTCCGATTACACAAGGGACAATGGTTGTCACTTTAGCCTTTTGGGTTGCTATTGGCATAACACTCGGCTTTGTGGGTGATGTGTTTATGGCAGGGGTGTTTCACCGTGATGATGATGTCTTATTTGGGATGCTGTCTTTTGGGGTAGGGCATATTGCGTATATGATCGGTATGGGTGTATTGCTGATGCTGACGGCTATCCCACCATTAGACCTGATATTAACGATGCTGATCTGGTGGAGTATTGCGTTGATCTTGTGGTATGCAGTCGTCTATCGCAATAGTAAGCCGACTTTTTTGATTTATGCTGCTTTACCGTATGCAATGTTATTGGCGACAACGGTTGCAATAGCGATGCGCTTGATGTTAATTGATAATGCTTTTAGCTTGATGTTCATCGGTGCGATCTTGTTCTTAGTGAGTGATTTGATTCTCGCAGCACAATTATTTAATCGCGCACATTTCCGATATATCAGTGATGTGGTGTGGTTTTT
>JBAUIA010000421.1:0-6353 GCA_049680565.1 Phototrophicaceae bacterium | reverse complement strand
TTGAGAAAAGTCCAATAAATGGACTCTTGTGAACCCATTTATTGGGTTTTCACTTTTTTGTAGCATTCGGTTTTGAACCGAATGTGACGCAAATGCAGACTATTATTAAATACCTACCCCTGCGAAGGGTGATACACTCTCTAACTTAAAGAACTTTTGTGGGCATGTACTAATACAAAGTAACAAGCATACTTTTTCGCTGATACGTTGGTATCCCTATTTTGCAATTCGACAAGATCAATCGCCAGAAAATGAAAAGCCTTGATTACTGGCGAACACGCACCCCTGCAAAGTCGATATTTTCCGTTTCGAGCGCGGTTGTTGCTTCAGCATCGTCGTAATAGACCGAGCGTAAAAATGCAGTTGCTAGATGATTGGTCAAATCGTGAGCGCGACCTAAATCCCACACAGGATCGCTGCATGATTCATACGCTCCAAAATTAATCAATAGCGGTGGGCAAAAATCAATAAACATCGAGTGATCGCCCAGCATAAATTCAACCAGTATCTTATTGTCACTACCAATCCAATCATAGAAATTGATGGCATCACGTTCTGGCTTAGTCGTATTATCGTTCGAGCCAACCATAATCAGTGTCGGCATGGTTAATTGCGATAGGCTTTCCTCCCCAAAAATAGGTGCATTCCAAGGAGCAAGCGCCACAATCGCATTGATACGTGGATCACCAAAACTATCCCATGCACCAGATGGCACAGCATCTAAATCACTTAATTCTGCAATACGTGGGGCATCGTCAATCAAATAGCACGCGCCATCATTGAGCAAGACATCTCGGTTGCTTGCAGTCAAGCTAAATTCTTCGCGCACATCCCCAATCGTAATGCCCTCGTTGGCATCACAATAGGCTTGGAGGGCATCAATATTGAGCGCTGCCCCTGCTGCTGCAAAAGTCGTATAGCCCCCAAATGAATGTCCTGAAATAGCGATTTTCTCGGGGTCAATCATGCCTGATAAAGCATCAGTGTTGAGCGTGTCTAAGGCGAAATCAATAACACGGGTTACATCTTGCGGACGATACGCATAATTATCGACCACATTGGCATCATAAGTATCCCCATCACCGAGTCGGTCTAACATGGTATTGCCACGATGTTCAATCGCAATGACCACAAATCCTTGGGAGGCAAGATGTTCAGTATAAAATGTACTCAATAAGGGCGATGAGCCACTGCCATGCGAAAATATGACCAATGGATACGGGGCATCACCTGTTGATGGATTAGCATCTAAGGTTGCCACGCCTGATGCTTCAAAAATACCGTTAAACTCGCTGTAATTGGCTAAGGCTTGTGCGCCCTCGGCTGGATACCATACCCAAATATTTAATGGGCGATCTGCCCCTGATACTGTAAATGTCTGATAACCAACGGTGTACGCACCCCGTTGTCCGAATTGTGGTGCATCAGGGCGAAAGGGTTGTTCATAGGGTTGCCGTGAAAAGACTAACCACGCAACCGCTCCACCCAGTACAATCACCAATACCAATAAAACAATAGATGTCACACTAAGAAAAACACGCATAGATTGATTCTTATCCTTTAACAATAGAATTTATAAATTTTCGGGAGGTCATGGCGACCATTCCCATACTTCGGCAGGAATCCGTAAGCCTAATCACAATACCTTTAAGATAAGTATTTCCCCCTCTCCCTAAATCCATCTCCCACAAGTGGAGAGGGACTTAAAAAGCTCTTTGGGAGTCATTTTCTGTAGCATGTTTTCTTAACTTCACAGTATTGAGCCTAATCATCCAGTAGATGATTGATACTCTTGGCTGATGTACGGAAGGCAGCGATTATATCAGTGGTATTCAACATACGACCAGCAAAAATACGTGCCATCTGATACACCAATTCTAGCGCAGCATCACGCTCAAGGTTGGCATCCATTTTTGATAAGCGTTGCACCAAATCACAAGCTGCATTGAGATGCACAATACCTGCTAAGGCATCTTCATCAATATTCATCTGATCCATATAATCACCCACTAAGCCAGCGAAAGGACCCGGTAAATCGCCTTTATCAAGTGCATCACGGGTTTCGCGGATAAATTCAGCATCTTTCGGATAACTGATAATCGCTGGCACATCTTCTGGCTTAAAGGTCACAATACGCGCACGGATTTTACGATTACGAAAATAGTCCAACAGGGAAGCAAACTCATCCTCTGATGCCGCTTGTAGCAATTGATTGGCATCATTATCCATATGCACCACTTTAACATCGGGATTCACTTGGGCATATTTACGCAAAAATTCAGGTTCAAGCGTCATCGGTGCATCAATGACAGGCACACCATAACCAGCCCCTAATAATTGATCTTGCTGTGAGCCAATCCGATGTTGGATGTAATAGATTGTGCCACCTGTTTCATCGAGATATTCAGGGAGTGTTTTTTGCCCATCAGGGGTATGAAATGTGATGATATTCATAACTTCTTTGAAGAAGGCATCATCTTTAACTGCCCAGCCCATAATCAGATAACGATGTCCGCGCACAATGCGTTTCCACGTCATGGGGTCAGTCTGGGCAATCTGCTTCATACCGTTGGTAATTTGCTCATCAAGGGCTTTTTGCACATTGAAGAACATTTCATCTTGCTGCAAATCTTCACGACTCGCTGTTGGTTGCAAATACGGGCAATCGACCACACCACGCACAAATTTTGCCCAAGGTGGCAATAAGCGCATATGTTTTTCGGTGATAAACATCCGCCGAATGAAAATATTGACATCGCCATATTCTTGCACGGATGCTAATGTTCCCGGTGGCACAAATAAGAAACCTTCTAGCGGAATCGTAATGGTATCATGCCCAAGATTAATTTCTTGATCTTTTAGGGGGATAATCGCTAAGGGGTCAGCATGTCCGAAAACACGATTGATATACGCTTCTATCGCTGTTTCGGCATCGTGCGCGTCCCAAGGTGGCATCATCGAATTAACAGGCGCAGGTTCAGAACCAACCGTTACAGGTATTTCGAGGAAGTCTGCATATGAGCGCACCGTATCCTTCATCACTTGTTCATTGAGCAAGAACGATGCTTCGGGTTTGACGCGCAATTCAACCCGTGTGCCAACTTGAGCATTATCTACTGCCGACACATTGTAATGCACATCGCCTTCTGAGCGCCATATAATCGCTTGACTGCCCTCTTTATACGATTGGGTCGTCAAGATGACTTCTTCCGCAATTAGGAAAGCACTCAAAAACCCAAGCCCAAATTGACCGACTAAGCGACTGGCTTCTTCAGGATTAAAAATGGCGAGGTCTTCCCCTAATTGACGGGTATAACTACGTCCAATGGTCGATAAATATTCTGTGACCTCATCTTCCGTCAAGCCAGAGCCATTATCTTGAATGATGATACTGCGATTATCCATATCAAAATCAATTGAGATACGCGGTTTATAATAAGTTTCTTTCGCTTCCACTTGCCGACGCACACAGCTATCATGGGCATTCTGGATAAGTTCGCGGATACCGACTTTTTTGCTGGAATATAAACTTTCTGCCAATACTTTTAGTAATCCGGGCAGATGGATTTGGAATTGTTTTTTCTGTTCGCTCACGATAATTCCTCAATGTGCTGGTTAGTTTGTAATGCGCGCATCAAAAATCATTTTTAGCGCAAACGTATCAGATGCAGCGATTTAATTATACAGGACTTTCACTCTTTTTTAATGAGATGACTACCTTACTATTGGATGAGCGAGCCAAAAGGGTTGATTGTCCCTGTGTAAATAACCTATTCTGCCATGACTCACAACTTGCTTACTATGATTATTTTGCTACACTTCAAGCCATTCGCTGACGCAATAAGAGCCTTTTTCACTATGAACGACACAACCGTGAGACAACAAAAATATCCAGTCTGGTTATGGATGATACCGATCTTCCTAATGATGAGTGGTCTGGTGATGCTCCGTTTGAATAGTGATGGCTTATGGTACGATGAATTGTACTCCGTGCGTAATTCAGGCGGTTCGCTCTATGGACCGCTCAATCCATTGGGCATCGTACAACGCGTCATCGAGACTGATCCATATCAAGCCTTGGGGTATCCTTTATTTCTTGGCGGATGGGGCGCGTTCGTGGGCTGGACAGCATTCGCAAGCCGTGTTTCTTCATGGTTAATTGGCATGATAAGCCTTGCAATCACCTATCGTATGGCTGCTGCGATCCTTGCATCCAAATGGGGTGCAATTTTGACGGCGTTGATACTGAGTGTTTCGGCATTCTTCATTTATTTCAATCATGAATTGCGTGCATTCACCTTAGTAACCCTCTTTGCTGCGACCTTAATCTGGTCATATATCCATATTTTGACCTACGAAAAACAGCCGTCACGTTGGGCGTACTGGGCATTCGTACTCAGTGGCACGGGCTTACTCTATGCCCATTATTATACTGCTTTATTGCTGGTAGGCTTGGCACTCTATCATATTTTATTTGCACGTAAAGATAGGCGTTGGTGGTGGCTGACAGGCTTAGCCACATGTGTTGGGCTATTATTTATCCCCCAAATTCCGGGATTTTTGGCGGGTTTCATCTTGTTTGAACCTGAAAATCTAGGTCAAGCAGCCATGACAGCACCCGAAATCATGCAAACATTGCTTTATTATGCTGGTAATGGCTGGTTAATCCCGACAAGTGTGATATTAATCGCTGGCATGGTTGCAGCATGGCGGCATCCCAATGGGCAAGGTATACGCATTGTGATGAGTATCGCCCTATTGAGCATCGGCGTTACCTTACTCGCAAATACTGCATTAGAGATGTTAGAACCACGTCGCATTCGATATGTGATTTTCTTAATGCCCTTGATAGCGATCTGGTTAGCATGGGGCTTATTAGCAATTACACAATGGCTCACGAATCGCTTCAAGTTACAAGCACAACAGCGCCGTATTATCATTGCTGTGTTGCTCATGCTTATTCTGGGTAATGGCGTTATTGCCAATACCAGCGAAACATTTACAGATTCACTTGAGCCAGAACCCATTCCGCGCTTTCATCCGCTTGTCACTGCTTTATCGAGCAACCTTGCGCCCAATGATGTACTTGCTTTTTACAATGGCAATGCCAGAGACGCATATTATATGCAAGAGATTCTTCAGCTTGCCCTTGCTGATGTCCCGATTGAGACCGTGTTCACAGCCAATCTATACCTTGAGTCAACACGCGACGATACACAAGCACGCCTCGCACAAGCAGATCGTATCTGGTACGGGATTAATAAAACACTGCCACTAAATACCATTCACACACAATTTTTGACATTGCTTGAACAAGACTATATCCCCTGTGGTGAGTACATTGATGCAGATGATATGCAATTAACATTATGGACACAGATTGCAACCTTTTGCTCTAGTGATAACGTACAAATTGCTTATGATCGTCAATTTACACTGATTGATACAGCCCTCTCGCAAACAGATGAGCAGCTTACTGTCCATTTCAATTGGCAAATTAACGCGTCTGTCCCCCCTGAAACCTACTCATTAGGGGTATATATCGTAGAAACAGCTACAGAAACGATTGTTCATCAGGTTGATAATGGTTTTCCGAGTACACCTTACCTAACGCTCACGACACAATTTGATCTGACTGATGAGATGCCATCGGGGATGTATGATATACGGGTAGTTGTGTATCAGTGGCGTACACAAGCACGTTTGATAGGGGTCACAGAAGCGGGTAGTACAGGTAATTACCTCACAGTTGGGCAATTTAATAAGCCCTAAGCAAAATATGTCAACTAACCCCTTTATTTGTGCGACATCTCGCTTTATAATATCAGGCTGATTAGACCGAAGAGGAGATCACCTATGGCATCGAAACGTAAGATCACTAACACAACGCCGCTCTTCGGACAGAGTCGTTCCAAATCGTTTAACACTGTTAAACGTCAATTTAAGCCTAATTTACAATCAAAACGCATCTGGGTTGAAGACCTCGAACGTTTTGTACGTGTAAAAATTACAGCAAAAGAAATCAAGACGATTGATAAAATTGGTCTTCGTGAATTCTTGCGCCGTCAAGGTAAAACACTGGAATCGATTCTCTAATGTGCGGCGACTCTAACGAGGGATACTGGCTTATTTAAAGGCATTATCCCTCATTGAGCGATAGAGCAACTATCAAGACATCATTACGATGTCTTTTTATTTTAATGGACGCTTAAGACCCTAAGATAATTCTTCTGTATATCCATATATAATGTCAGTTTTGGATAACACAGAGTTTGAAATCATGTCATCTCGTAGCCTTATTTGAACAGAAAGTTCTTAGCTTTTAGTCTTTAGTGAACCGCTAAAAACTAAGG
>JBAUIA010000420.1:0-19871 GCA_049680565.1 Phototrophicaceae bacterium | reverse complement strand
ATATGGCTCAAAAATATGCTTATTCTCTTAAACAAAATTCACGTTATGTAATATCCTAAAAATCTTTGAAAATTATAGGGTGGGATCAGCGTATTCCACCGCCTTAAAAGCGGACGCATACGCCGATGCGTCCCTACATCTATTTCTAACATCTTTCGAGACTCTACATTAGTAACCTTCGATAAGTTTTTAAAATTATATTCATACATACTTTCGCGGACGCGCCATTGCGCGTCCCTACAAATTCAGGGTATTGTAGGGACATCCAACGGGATGTCCGCCGAAAATTGTACGATCCATTACCAATTATTTATCAAACTTACTATTAAATATCTATAGAAATAGAAAATTTTTGCCAACAATGAGTCTAGGTGACAAATCATTAGCAACCAAGTGTTAAATTTTCTTAATTATCGCTTTCTTGATCGTCTTCGACAAGTGGTTCACGGTTTAAATCTCGTTGGCGTTCGTCTGGATGCTCCAATAAAACGATTTCGCTGACTTCTGACATATGTTTGACAAACTTGATATTGAGATCACGCAAGGCTTTCTTGGGAATATCAATCAAATCTTTTTCATTATCAATGGGCAAAATCAGATTTTTAATACCCCGTCGTCGTGCTGCTAAGACTTTCTCTTTGATACCACCAACAGGTAGCACATGCCCCCGTAGCGTCATTTCGCCTGTCATTGCCCAATCACTGCGAATTTTTTGCTCTGTGAAAACAGAAATAATAGCGGTTGCAAGCGTAATCCCAGCCGATGGACCATCTTTAGGCACAGACCCTTCTGGCAGATGAATATGAACATCAAAATTCTCGAAGTCATCATGCGGTACATCAAGCTCATCCGCTAAGGAGCGCATATAGTTCCATGCAATTTGCGCCGATTCTTGTAATACATCGCCTAGACTACCCGTTAAGGTCAAATTACCTTTACCGGGGACGAGGCTAGCTTCAATCATTTGAATATCGCCACCACCCGATGTCCACACTAAACCTGTCACCAGACCAATATTATCTTCTTTATTGATTTGCGAATCAATAATGTACTGTGGTCCCAAATATTTTTCGACTAAGTTCGACGTGATACGTTTCGGATATTTACGACGTAACGCAGCCAATTTAGTAATTTTACGGCACACATTCGCAATCTCGCGCTCTAGGTTACGCACACCCGCTTCGAGCGTATAGTGCTGAATAATATGAAGGATGGCACTATCTAAGAATGTGATACCCCGTCTTGATAAGCCATGTGCTTTTAGTTGTTTGGGAATCAGGAAACGTTTAGCAATTTCGAGTTTTTCTTCTTCGGTATATGCTCGAAATTCAATAATTTCCATACGATCTTCAAGTGCTTCAGGTAATGGGTACAGTTCATTGGCTGTAGCAATAAACAATACATTCGATAAATCATAGGGGACTTCTAAGTAATGATCTGAAAATTGATTGTTCTGTTCGGGATCAAGGACTTCTAGCAATGCAGCAGCAGGATCACCACGATAATCCTCCGTCATTTTATCAATTTCATCAAGCATGAAGACAGGGTTAATCGTACCTGCCCGTTTAATCGTTTGGATAAAACGCCCCGGCATTGCCCCAATGTAAGTACGCCGATGTCCACGAATTTCCGCTTCATCGCGTACACCCCCTAAGCTAACACGCACAAATTCACGTCCGAGTGCTTCTGCGATACTTTTGCCGAGCGATGTTTTACCAACACCGGGAGGTCCGACAAAACATAAAATTGGTGATTTCATATCATCACCTGCCAGTTTACGCACTGCAATATATTCAAGTATGCGCTCTTTGACTTTTTCTAAGCCAAAATGCTCCCGATTAAGCACTTTTTCGGCATGGCGCAGGTTAAGGTTATCTTTACTTGTACTATGCCACGGCAAATCAATGAACCATTCAATATAGGTACGGATCACACTGGCTTCAGGTGACATCGGCGACATAATCGCCAAGCGTGATAATTCCTTCATAGCTTGTTTATGAGCTTCTGCGGGTAAGTCAGCAGCAGTGATGCGATCTCGTAAAACAAGCACATCACCATCATCGAAATCACTATCTCCTAACTCAGATTGAATGACGCGTAATTGCTCGCGCAGATATACTTCGCGCTGCATTTTGTTAAATTCATCTTGCACTTGTGAATTAACATCATCAAGGACTTCTAAGGAACGATACTCATTATCTAAGAGTGTGTTGACCATCTCTAAGCGTTCAACCACACGATGCTCATTAAGGATTTCTTGCCGTTGCTCGGTTGATAAGGGCATCACGGAGGCTAGCATATCGGCTGTTTCGGAAAAATCCTCAATAATGTGAATGTAATCAACAATATCTTCACTGAGGGACTCTGTTAAATCCGCAATATCATTTAGCGTATCCAAGCCCCTAAACCGTAGTTGTAGCGCCTCGGCTTCATTGGTTACGAGGTCTTCAATGATGCGTGCTTTTGCACGATAGAAAGGGGTATCTTCGACGATTTCAAGAATCTCAATGCGTCGCCGACCTTGTGCCATCATGAAAGTAAATTGATCGGGATCATCTGTTATATCAATCATGGCAACTTCTGTACCAATTTTATTGATTTGTTCCATGATAGCTTGTTCATCATTGAGCGCATGTTGCAAATTTGCATAAATCAGCGTGCGGTGTTGTTCAATGCTATGATATGCAGCGCGTGAATTGAATAATTCTTCAAAATCTAACGGCACAGGGGTGATACTGTGTGGCAAAATCACATCATTAACGATGAGGATGAGTGGCAGCACAATATAACCGTCTGAATCTGGTATAGCGTTAGCAATAGTATCAAAGGCGAGTTCGCCATTGGAATCTGTCATATGTCGTGATTACTCTAGGGAGATTATTTATTGAATTGAAGTATCATTCTAAGGTTATAACTGTACGATGTAAACCGTGAAGCAGTTCACACTTGTCCTCATCCTGTAGCATCTGTAGACTTGGCTTGATTTTAAAATCGAAAGACACGGAGTATCCATGCGGATCCCTATTTGGCTTACAATCGTATCAGCGATAATTGGTTTATTGATTGTTTTTGGCTTAGGCTCACTCTTATTGCAACCACCGTCTGATCTCATCATTTCAGCAGGATTTGCGGATGATGTGATTACACCGAATGCCGATCAAGACAATGATATTACCGAATTTAGATACGAATTATCACAAAATGCAACAATTTCAATCGCATTTGAAAATGAAACAGGCGATATTTTCTACTTTCGTGAACAACAAGCCCGTGCTGAAGGTGACTATCAAGTTTTCTTTAGTGGGGTTGTTGATGGTTATCTCAATGAGGGTGAATCACTCGTACTTGATTTAAACGATAATCCTGATGGCATGGCGGTTGAACGTCGGCTTATCCCTGATGGTATGTATACATGGCGCTTAGTTGCTGAAAACGAAAATAGACGTGAAGAACGCTCAGGGACATTGACCATCCGCGACTCTGATTCACAATTACCAATCATGCAAACGTTCTCACTTAGTACCGATGTATTCACACCCAACCGTGATGGGGTCAGTGATCGTGTGATTATCAACATTTTTCTTGAAAAAGATGCAGATTTAAATGTGTTTCTCGTTGATGAGAATGGTGTTGAATTACCGATTAGTGAACGACGTGAATGGTCGTGTGACGGTGATGATGAGGATTGCAGACGCTACACATTTGATTATGAAGGCGGTGTTGATCTCAATCAGATTCCACCTCCTGATGGCAC
The DNA here is from genome assembly GCA_049680565.1 of Phototrophicaceae bacterium. Lineage (GTDB taxonomy): Bacteria > Chloroflexota > Anaerolineae > Aggregatilineales > Phototrophicaceae > JAUZRW01. The sequence continues at coordinate 16,117 of JBAUIA010000420.1, read as the reverse complement.
GTATCGTATCGTCGCATTAGCTCAAGATGATGAAGGGCAACGGATTCGCCGAGAAAGTGACATCACCATCCAATATGGGGGTGTACCACGCGCACAAATTATTCCTCAAGCTGTCGATGCAGATGTATTTTGGGTGAGTGTGCCGTATGATGAGCGCTTTTTCTCCGATGCAGATACCATTGGCGATTTGATTGCGTTACAAGACATCCCTGATGTTGTTTCACAAAATGAGGTCACTGTACCGTATGGTGATATGCTGGTTTTCCGTTTAACGGTCAATAATTATAGCGATATCCCCATTCGCACGACACATCCTGCGGTTGGGACTGTTTATCAGCAAACACAACGTACTGCCTCTGTTGATGCACTCGAAGAACCGGGTGCATGGCGTGTAGGGATTGCTTGTGATACATCGCTCACAGATTATCCATATCGTTGGGCGCTTGCGAATGAATCTGATTTAATCACCATCGCCGATCAGCAAACAGGGCGTGATTATCAATATCTACCTGCGAATACAAGTACCGTCGTCTGGGGTGCAATTCGCATGACAGAAATTAATGAATTTGCAAATCCACAAACATGCTATGCAGGCTTGATTCATGAAGGTGTCAATGTGAGTGTTGAAAATCGCTTTGTGGGTGCAATTGAAGTCCAAATTGGTGATCCGCCGAATAGCAGCACAGATGATAATTGAGTGGTATCATTGCAGCATGTAACCATGCGTAATCCATGAGGTTTATTATGACAATCCAATGGCATCGTTTTTTGCTATTTTCAATCGTATTTATTGTAGCGGCATGTGGATCACTTGAGGAATTACCTCCCCCACGTCCGCCGACAATTACACCAACACCTATTTCGACACCACTACCTTATGTGGCAACAGCGATTCCGGCAGGTTTCAATACCGACAATCCCATTCAGATTGTGATTGTTCCTGCTGACCCTGTTATTGCAGCCGAACGCTTAGAAGAATTTGAAACCACATTACAAAGTTTAACGGATGTAACCATTCGCGTTGTTCTCGCTGAAACACAATCTGAAGCCTTTGACGCTGTCTGTGCATCACAATCAGGAATTGTATCCGCAGCGTGGCTTGATGGTATGAGTTTCATCGCAAATGATTTCGCAAATTGTGGTGTGGGCGTTTTACAAGCAGATACGCCTGATGGTACAGGCACAACTGGTGTTTTGCTCCTTAATCGTGAATTTGAAGAAGATGGGCTTGAATCAGCTTTAGAAAGCCCTCTGTGCCGACTGGGTGTTGATGATCTCTATAGTTGGACATTACCTGTTTTATTCTATGGTGCTGAAGGAATTGAACTCGGTGATATTTTAGAAATTGATGAAGGTCGTGACAATGATGACATCATTGATGATATTGAAGCAGGACGCTGTGCCGTTATTGGAATGGAAGAAAATGCTTGGGAAGCCTACCTCGATGCCGATGAAGATGGCTCATTAGCAGAAGCCGTCACACTGATCGCAACATCCCCTGAAATCCCTTACAATATTTTTTCCTTCTCCGTATCACTATCAATTGATGCCATTGCAGATATTGAAGCAGGCTTACGCCAGATGGATATAGCTGCTGGACGATCTGAACCTGATGCAGAAGCAACAGTAGAACCATCAAGTGCCAGTGTAGATGTTGATAGCGATTTGATGACCGCATTTTTCGGTGAAGGCTCGTTAATTTCTGTCACGGATGCAGATTTTGCAGACCTATTTAATTTCTTCAATGCAAGTGGTATTGCATTTTCGGAGCTAAATAATTGATTGATCTGGCTATTGTTATTGTGACATGGAATGTGCGTGAGGTTGTCTTGGATGCCTTACGCACACTCTATGCTGATCTTGAACAAAGTAATCTCGAGGCACAAGTGATCGTCGTCGATAATGCCTCATCGGATGGCACAGTCGATGCAATCCGTGAACATTTCTCGCAGACGACAATCATTGCCAGCGATACCAACCTAGGCTTCGCAGGTGGAAATAATGTTGGCATTGAATCACTTGGATTTGGTGATGATAGCATCGCTTCATCTCAATTACCGCGTGCTGTTTATCTACTCAATCCTGATACACTCACTCAAATTGGGGCGACTCAAACACTTTTTGACACACTTATGGCACAGGATGATGTGGGTGTCGTTGGCGCACGCTTAACATTTGGTGATGGTAGCTTCCAACATGCCAGTTTCATGTTCCCTGATTTAGGTCAGTTATGGGTGGAGTTTTTCCCAACCCCCGGACGCTTGATTGAACATCCTTTTAATGGACGTTATCCGCGTGATTGGTATCAATCAAAGACCTCTTTTGATGTTGATTTTATGCTCGGTGCAACGATGATGCTTAAGCGTGAGGTTATCCAAGCAACAGGGATGTTTGATTTACAATTTTTCATGTATGCCGAAGAAGTTGATTGGCAATGGCGGATTCATAAAGCAGGTTGGCGGATTTTGTGTGTGCCGAGCGCCCATGTGGTGCATTTAGGTGGGCAAAGTACAGGTCAAGTGGCTGCGCGTAGTATCATCAATTTATGGCAAAGTCGCTTATATCTCTATCAGAAACATTATAGCCAATGGAAATTGATACTCGCTAAAGGCTTAGTCGCATTGGGTATGACACGCAAAATTCAGCAAGCGAAGCACACGCATATCGATTCATCTATCATTGACGCATACCGTAGCATACGATCACTCGCCCTATCATGACAAAACTGACAGCAATCATCCTCACCTACAATGAAGCCGAGCATATCGAAGCCTGTATACAATCACTTGCTTTTGCTGATGCGTGCATCGTCTTTGATTCATTCAGTACAGATGAGACAGTAACTTTAGCCAAAGCAGCAGGCGCAACCATCATCCAACACGTTTTTGAAAATTTCTCAGCACAACGTAATGCTGCTTTGGATGCTATTGCAGGGCAAAGTGAGTGGGTATTATTTGTTGATGCTGATGAGCGTGTACCGGATGATTTAGCACAAGAAATCCTTAACGTTATTCAAGATGATAATTATGTTGCGTACCAAATTCCACGCTATAACTATATTTTTGGAAAATTGACCCAAGGCGCGGGATGGTATCCTGATTACCAAACACGCTTACTCAAAGTCGGGTTTACCCATTATGAAAATCTTGTCCACGAAATTGTTGTTTTGGATGGCGAGCGCGGTACATTAGAGCATCATTTTATACATTATAATTACAAAGATTTATCGCAATTTTTGCAAACACAACGCAAGTATACCCGTTATGAAGCTGAAATTATGCACCGTGAGGGTATCAAGCCCAAACCTCAGAATTATATTTTACAACCACTGCGACATTTCCGATGGCGGTTTATCGAATTAAAGGGCTATCGTGAAGGATGGCATGGCTTACGCTTATGTATACTGATGTCGTGGTATGAATTGCAAAAATACCTCATTTTGCGACGATTATGGCAAGGTACAGCAGCATCCTAACAGAAAAGCCTCTAATCATAATAATTAGAGGCTTAACATACTTCACACGACTTTTGTTCTAAATGAGATTAGGTTCTAGTAAACCATAACCACCATTACTACGACGATAGACAACATTGACAACATTTTCGTCTGCATTGAAAAACATGAAAAAACTATGTCCTAGCAATTCCATCTGCTCAATGGCTTCTTCTTCATTCATCGCAGAAATATCAACGCTTTTGCGACGAATGATAACTGGTACTTCTTCGATTTCTTCGCTTGTATCACTATCAGGGAATAAGCTATCTGGCATCGGCTCTGCCATTGAAAATTCATCCTGAGACATCGCGTAACGCTCACGTAGGCGTTTACTACGTGGTTTGCTCTTAAAGCGACGTATCCGCCGATACATTTTTTCACTCGCATTGGTGACTGCTGTTTTGATCGAGTTATAATCTTGTTTTTCGAGTTTTTCTTCTGTTCGTAGAATAGCCCCGCGATCATGTCGAATGGTAATCTGTGCCACAATGACATCCGGTCCTCGGTTACTATTTTGCTGTGAGAGGTCAACATGAACACTTTCAATATTGGGCATGTACCGTTCGAGTTTACTCAGCTTATTATGTACAAATTCCTCTAAATCATCTGTCATACGCAGATTATCTGTATGCAGTGTCAAGTCCATTAGAAACCTCCATGTATTATAAAAATAATTATTGGTTTGTATCTTGTGCTGCTGTGATAGTTATACCATACACTGATTGTACACCTGCTTGCATTAACACTTCCGCACAAGCTGCCATTGTTGCACCCGTAGTCCGCACATCATCAAGCAGTAAAACCTTTAAGCCTTGTAATTCATCTGTGGTAACGGTAAAAGCATCTTTCACATTTTCTAATCGTTCATCACGGGTCAGACCAACTTGTGATTGTGTTTGCGAATGCCGAATCAACCAATCATCATGATGAGTGATAGCCATTAATTGTGCCAAATGAATACTAATTTCCTTAGCTTGATTATACCCTCTTTTTTGCAAGCGTTGGGTGTGTAATGGTACTGGAATAATAGTGTCAAATTGCCAATTTGTACGCTTCAACACATTCACAAGCCGTAATGCTAAGGTTGAACCAAGCTGTTGCTGATTGTTATATTTGAGCGATTGTACGGCAGCTTGTAGCAATCCGACATGGCGACCACTCGATACAATTTGTTGGAGTGGTGCAAGTTCTGTTGTAATAAGTTCTATAGGAATAGATAGTAAATCTTGTGAACATGTATCACAAAATGATGTATCAACACGCCCGCAATGTTGACACAATGGCGGAAAAATGAGATTCAAGGTTTGATCCCATAGATATTTGGCAGATTTGAACGAAAAAAGCCCGTTTGTATCACGGGCTTCTTGAGTATCTTGATTTATCACTAAACAATCCCGATTAATTAGCGAAAAATTGATCAAAAATGCGAATAGCTGCTGGTCCCATCAAAATAACCCAAATAGATGGGAAGATGAGTAGAACCATCGGAATCATCATTTTAACAGGGGCTTGTTGTGCTTTTTCTTGAGCACGTTGCCGACGCTTAATCCGCATTTGTTCTGCTTGTACTCGCAGAATCTTCGCCATACTAACACCCAATTGTTCCGCTTGGATAATAGCTGCTGTAAAGGAATTCACATCTGGTACATCCATACGGTCTGACATATTTTTGAGAGCAACACGGCGCAATTTGCCCAGTTGGATTTCTCGCAAGACACGTCCAAAAGCGAGTGCTAATTCATTATCCCATTTTTCATAGACTTTACCCATTGCTTGATCGAAACCTAAACCTGCTTCAACACAGATAACGAGTAAATCTAAGGCATCAGGGAGACTTTTAACAATCTCTTGTTGGCGTTTACTAATGCGACTACGTAATGACAAAACAGGCAAGTAGTTACCAACAACAATGCCACCACCGACCCATAAGAGTCCTTGAAAACCTGAAGCATTGAGTCCTACAAAGGCAACAAACATACCAAATAGACCACCAACAATAGTGAGTGCAATGCGTGTTAAGAAAAATTGGGTAGGGTCTTGGGTTAAACCTGCCAATTCAATCAGGCGACGCGAACTTTCCAGTTGTTTTTGTGGTGTAAAACGTGCTGTAAATTCTGCCAGACGCTCAACTAAAGGGAAAAGAATACGATCTTGGAAAGAGAGTGATAATTCGACTTCTTCCAAAGATTGAACATCAAGCTCACGATCACCATATGATGCGAGACGATCTTCTAAAGCATCACCTTCATTTTCACGACGTAACCCGACATAGACCATCGCACCAAGTAGCGCAATGACACCCACACCCAGTACTAGTCGAATAATGAGTACAATTTCCATTGTCGATTTATCCTAATATTCGCTTAAATTTCAATATCGATAATTTTTTGGATGATCGCTGTTCCCATACCAATCAACGCCATCCCTACACCCAGCAAAGGCCAACCACAGAGGCGGTTAGAAAACATTTCACCCATATAACCGGGGCTTGCAAAGTTAAGGAATGCAGCCAAGCCAATTGGCAAGAAGCTAATGAGATAACCTGTGATACGACCTTGTGATGTTAAAACACGGATTTCACCTTTGAGCTTAATACGCTCACGGATTGTGCCACTAATAACATCAAGAATTTCAGCTAAGTTACCACCGACTTCACGTTGGATATTAACAGCCGTCACAACGAGATCAAGATCTTCACTTTCGATACGATCTAGCAAATGTTGGAGGGCATCTGGCATATCAATACCAAGCTGAACTTCACGCACAACACGTTCAAATTCAGTAGCTGTCGGTTCAGGTGCATCTTTAGAAATTGCTTCCATTGATTGCAATACACTATAACCAGAGCGTAAGGCATTGACCCATAGACCGAGTGTATCTGCTAATTGGTTTTCAAATGCAATGAGGCGTTGATTTACACGACGGTTGACGATAAATCGTGGTGCAAAGAAGCCAACAACACCAAAAAGCGAGGAGAACAAAATATCGCCACCTGCGAGGAATACGAAACCAATCACAAAACCACCCACTGCACCAACAAAATGTGATGCTGCGTATTCTGCAACGGTTAATTTAAGATCCGCACGGGTTAATTTTGCGCGAACAGACTGTCCCCACTGACGATCAGACAAAGCTGAATTAACAGGCGCAAGTAGATTACGGCTTTGCTCAAGGACAGATGCGGATTCTTCAAATTGCGCGTCTGCTTCGGCTTGTGCTTCTTCATAGCTCGCTAAAACATCATTGAAATCATCATAATTTTCAATGCTTTCAAGGCGTTCATCAAGCTCACTTTTATCACGGCTACGGAATACAAAGAATGCAATCCCGCCACCGACTAAGACCAATGCGACAACACCACCAATAATAAGTTCCATACAGAAAACACTCCAATTACAACTACTACATCTTTTATCATTGTAAGGATAAGCACAGCGGCGCGTCAACTGAGACACGCCGATTGATACGAATTCCTGACAATTATGTAATATTAACGACGACCACCAATACCAAAGACACTTGGTGGTAAACTAATACCAGCATCTTCAATCCGTTCGTAGAAGCGTGGGCGGATACCTGTTGGGCGAATCCGTCCAACAATTTTATCGTTCTCAAAGCCTGTTTGTTCAAATTCAAAGATATTGGACATGGTAATCATCTCACCTTCCATCCCTTGAACTTCGGTAATATAGGTTACTTTACGTGAGCCATCGCGCAAGCGTTGTTGCTGAACAATCATATCGACAGCACTTGCAACTTGTTCACGAATCGCTCGTACAGGTAAATCCATACCAGCCATCAAGCACATCACTTCAAGCCGTGCGATTGCATCACGCGGTGTATTCGCATGGAGTGTAGTCAGCGAGCCATCATGACCTGTATTCATCGCCTGCAACATATCAAGCGCTTCACCACCACGACATTCTCCAACAACAATCCGTTCAGGGCGCATACGCAAGCAATTGATAACCAAGTCACGAATACTGACTTCACCTCTACCTTCAATATTCGGTGGGCGGCTTTCAAGTGGGATAACATGTTCCTGTTGAAGTTGTAATTCTGCTGCATTTTCAACAGTGATAATACGTTCATGGTTAGGAATAAAACTCGATAAAACATTCAAAAGCGTTGTTTTACCTGAGCCTGTACCCCCTGATACAACCGCGTTAACCGCAGCAATAACTGTTGCACGCAAAAATTGTGCAATCTCAGGTGTCATTGAACCAAAACGGATCAAATCTTGAATTGTCAGTGGCACTTTTGAAAATTTACGAATGGTAATGGTTGGACCACACAATGCAATCGGGCGAATAATAACATTCACACGCGACCCATCCGATAAACGCGCATCAACCAATGGCTGACTTTCATCAACACGCCGACCTAAGGGTGCAACAATACGATCAATAATGCGCAATACATGCTCGTCATTTTCAAAGGTAATACCTGATAAGGTTACTTTACCTTTTTGTTCGATGAAGATATTTTTAGGTCCATTGACCATAATTTCTGAAATGGTATCATCGCCTAGCAGACTTTCTAAGGGACCAAGCCCCAGAATATCTGCAACAATGGATTCAAAGAGGCGTTCACGTTCCGATTTTGAGAGCAGCATGTTCTCTTCAGAAAGAATTGCATTGAACAAATCTTGAATTTGATGCCGTACTTCATCTTTCTTAGAAATATCCATATTCGGATCAAGCTCAGATAGTAAGCGATTTTGAATACGAACTTTTAGGTCAGAATAATTATCAGCACCGCCACCCTTACGGGCTTCTGCAACTGAGCGCCGACGTGCCATAGCAGCTTTGCGGGCGCGGTCATCACCGCCACCTCCACTATTGCCCTTGTCGTCGTCATTACCCCCACCACCTTTATTATCCATTCTTCTCAGTAAAGACATAAGATGTACTCCAATAGTCTAATTTAGCGGTTTCCGAAGAGACTCCAAGGAGTCTTCTTGGTTTGTGTGTCTGAAGCATTTGCATTAAGTGATTCTTCAAAGAATTCATCTGCTCCCATAAAGTTAGTAAAGAGATGATTTGAGAATGCGATTAATTCTTTGATTGGCGACTTGCTTGTGTCACGGTCAGATGCAACGACTGGCACACCGCTTTGGATTGCATTCAGAATAATGGTTTCATCAACTAGTGGGATAACACCTTCGACGGGTCGCTTCAATACCGATTGAATCCGTTCGGGAGCAATGACCACTTTTGATTTCGGATTTTCAACGGCTTTATTAATCATCAACACTGTTTTTGAAGGATCAAATTCAGATTGATCGAATAAATCAAGCACAAGTTTGACATTCTTAATACAAGTGATCGTTGGTACTACGACAAGCACAATTTTGTCTGCAACATCAAGCAATCCTGCTGTCACTGCATCAATTGATTTGCCTAAATCTAAGACAACGAAGTCGTAATGGTAGCGCACTTTTTTGACAATCGAAGCGACTGCATCAGGATTGGTATCACGGATATCCATCCCAAATGAAGGGCGGCTAGGACCGAGTAGCACCTTCATACCACTTGTATGTGTTGATACAATACTATCAAAGTATTCAATATCAAGATCACTTTCGCGTTCTACAACATCCACTAAAGTGGTCGGCGATTTGAGATTGAGTGAGAAACTCACATCACCAAACAACACATCACAGTCTACTAACAAGGTCTTAATATTTTCTTTCATGAGACCTGATGCAAGGCTAGTTGCAATCATGGTTGTGCCTGTCCCACCTTGCGGACTATAGACGGCGATGATGTGTCCAGCACGATCACCACCCTCTGTTTTCTTTTCTTCTTGTTTCATCATAACAATATTGCGTTGGGCTTCATCTAAACGCGCAAACTGACTACGAACACCTTCGTATTGTGAGTACACATTACGAATCGTACTATACAGTTGATCCATCGTAACAGGTTTCGCCAAGAAGAACCGTGCGCCAGCTAACATCGCTTTTTGCATGTAATCGGGATCATCTTGTACGGACATCATGATTACACCAGCAGTTGGCACTGCTTTTGTAATGAGCCCAGCCGCTTCAAGACCATCCATATCGGGCATATTAATGTCCATAATGATAATATCTGGCTTGAGTTCTTTTGCTTGTTCAACACCGCCACGCCCATTACCTGCTTCGCCGATGACTTTAAAGTCTTGCTCAAAAGCGAGCAATTTTTTGATGCTCTGCCGTGTTTCTGCAATGTCATCAACAAGCAGAATTTTGATTGTTCCGTCATTTTGCTTTGGATTACTCATAATGCACCTGTTACTCGCTACTCATCATTTACATAGATTGATTAATTGCCGGCAGTCGTACCGTCAGTGGTCACGTTACCATCATCAGTTGCGCTACCTGATGCGAAGATATTTTCGAGCGTGATACCGCGAATACTACGGATGGCGGGTTCAATACCAACATCGAGCGTTTCTGGTACTTGGATGTTATATGTTGACAAAATATAACTGAGTGTTACTGGACTTGTATCAGGTAAACCTTGTGTACGGGCTGACCGTAGTGCAAAGGTCATTGGAATGCTTGATTCTGCCATATAGGTTAAGACAACAGCATCTTGTGGACGCACAGCCAGTGTAACGATTGTTGGACGATCAGGAACTGGTGTTGGTGTTGGTTCTTCTTCGTCTACTTGCTCTTCTGCGACTTCTTCAGGTGTTGCTACAGGTGTTGATGTCGCAACAAAAATACGACCATCGCGCGGGAATTCGCCAACATACAGAACCTGTGCATCCGTTACAGTTCGTTGGGTAACCAAACGTGGACGTTGTTGTTCCGATGGTTCAATAATAACAGGTTGAATAAGATCATCCCGTGTTGTGAAACTTTGAGCACCTGTAATGCTAATTGCATCTGATACCGATACAGAACGTGAGTCAAAGCCATCGGCTCTGAAAGCAAAAGTGTCGACATTCGATGGTGACTCAAAATCACGGGTCAAAATATCTTGCCCTGTCTCTGGATCAGTTTCGATACCTGTGAAATAAAACCCTGTTATCATTCTATTCGGCAATTGCGTTTGGAAATCTTGATCGAGATCAACGAACAGCATGGAAACAATCACATCGACACGATCACCGGGTTGCAAGGCATAAGCCACACTTGTAATACGGTCAATTGGAACGGCAACCGCTACTGTCCCCGGTTCGAGGATTGCTGCGGCATCTGAACCGACACTACCCAGCGAGTCAAAACTTTCTACCAATTTACGAGAAAGCAATAATTCGTTGATGAAAATATCTGTCGCTGCAATTTTGTTAACGACAAAATCAACTTCTTGGAATGTGTCAGGTGGAATAGCATCAATAGGATACAGGACAACCTGAACACGATCAGGTGTAATAACTGTACCACGAGGAATATTTTGAACAGCCATCACAACAGGAATGCGTTGAATTGTTGGCTCTGCTGGAACGATGGTTGCTGAATCAGTTGATACTTGTGCGACTTCTCCATTAGGATCTTGCGTTGCTTCTGCTGATCCGCCGGGTAAAACACCACAAGCAGCAAGCACGATTGATAAAACCATCAAAAGTGGGATAAATAAATTACGTTTCATAAAGTCCTCCGCGTAGTTGCGTCCGTAAAAAATACGGTGTCAATAATCTAAGCAATCATTAGTATAGCGCAACTCGCAATAAATGCAGACAAATTGTTCAGCTACTCTATACAAGTTAGTGTATTCCAATAATAAACGATAAGAAACGGGCTAATCGTACTAATTTTAACCCAATATCTTAATTATTCTAATCACCTGTTGGTAATTCCATACGAATTCGTGTGCCAGCAGCCTCATCGCTTGATACATCAATTGTGCCACCAATCATTTTCCAACGACTGCTTAACATCTTCAAACCTTCGACACGCGCATCACTGTAACCTTCATCATTTGTGCCATCAAAGATATTTTCAGCATCAAAACCACGACCATCATCTTCCACGCTGACACGCCATGAACTACTAGACATATCCACTGTTATTTTTAACTCACTCGGATTCGCATAATCGCGTGCCATCGCCATTGAATCTTGCAAGCCTCGGAAGATCATCACTTCACGATACGTTTCGAGACGGCGTTCATCCCCTAAAATATCGAGTGTCACCTCAATATCATTTTTATCTCGATAAGATTCAACATAACGGCGCACGGTTGGCGCAACACCTAAATCTCCGAGCATCATAGGGCGCAAATCGAAGATAAAATCACGTACTTTTTGGAATGTGGTACTGGCTTTTGCTTTGAGATTACCGAGTTCTTCAGAGGCACGTTCAGGATTGCGGTCAAATAAGCGTTGGCAGATTTCAGCTTGTAGGATGAAATTCGTTAAGGCTTGTGCAGGACCATCGTGCATTGCGCGTGCAAGGCGTTCACGTTCTTCTTCTTGTGTACGAATTAGCCCAACAATATCAAATGAGCCAGTTGGTGCTTCGGCTTCATCGCCCATATCATCAAATGAATCAACGCCTTGAATCGTTGCTAGAATCTCTTGCAATTGCTGACGTTGTTTATCAAGATAATCATGGTTCGATTCAAATTTTTCGAGTTGTCCGCGCATTGTGGCTAAACGAAAACGGACATCAAGTGCTTCATCATATTTATCACGAATATCTTCACGGGGCGTGGTATCGAGATTTTCCTTCATACTACGGAGTTCTGTGGCAATTGCCGTGTAGCGGTTTTGCTCGCGTTCAACAGCCGTGTGCATGCTATCAATCTGATCTTTAATTTCTGCGAGACGACGTTTGATGGCGGTTACTTCTCGCGTAATCGCCTCAATCATCTCTTCGATTGGATTTGCTTCTACAAAATCGCTCATCTTTTAAACCTCCTGTTGCGAGTCGTTATCTATCCGTACCCAACCACGACGTAAGGCAGTAACGGCAGCTTGTGTACGATCTTTCACATTAAGTTTTTTCAATATTGAGGTCATATGATTCTTGACCGTTTGCTGACTAATGCCGAGCTTATTAGCAATTTCCTTATTAATCATACCGAGTGTTACATGCTCAAGAATTTCCATTTCACGAGGGCTTAAAGGAATATAATGTCCCTCGGTGTCGATCATGTAAGGTCCAGTTGATTGGTCAATTTGTTGCTCAAGCCAAGCATCGCGTTCATTAAGCGACATACGTACGCCATCTGCAAGATAATATCCATTAGCAACATCACGAATAGTTTTAACCAGCTCTTGTGCATCGACATCTTTAGGACGATATGCAGATGCCCCACTGCGTAATGCATGTATCACTTGTTCATTATCATGGTGTGCGGTCAATATGACGATAGCAATATCGTCATATTCATTTTGAATTTGACGGGCAACTTGCAAACCATTCATACCCGGAAGGTTCACATCAAGTAACACCACATCAGGACGTGCGCGCTCAATTTGTTCTAGCGCTTGCTCACCGCTTTCGCTGATGCCAGCAATGATAATATCGTCTTCAAGATCTAAGGCAGCTTTTAGCCCAGACCGAAATAACGGGTGGTCATCAACAATCATAACTTTGATGGATTTCATAATATTTGCCATAACAATAGCGGTATTGCCCCTTTGTTAGTGGCACCGCAGCTCCTTTCCCTGTGGTGCGTTGTCAAGTTCACATATATGAATCTGCCTTCAATCACAGAAGCATATATCCGTCTATCTTGTTCAAAAATATTTAATTTCCCCACACTTTGGCTGCTGCACTGATACTATGGTACTACTTGCAAGAGTATAGCATGTTTTAGTTTATCGTGAAAATAAGCCATAGCAATCTATCAGCGTGGAATATTATCATGAATATCTGCAATCGTGACACAAGATGGTGAAATATCATCAATAACGAATTTCGTAAGTATTAGACAATCCTCTTGTAATGTTTTGCTTCTATCACTAATAATAATTCAATCAACAGATAAAGGATTTAACTTTATGGAAGAGGTCACACTCGGGATTGCGCTCGTTGCTGGATTATTATCGTTCTTATCACCTTGCGTTCTACCCCTTGTTCCTGCATACGTTAGCTATATGGGCGGACGGGCGGTTCATCAGGTTGCGACTGTCGGTGGTACTACAAGCAAACAAAAGCGTTCAATGCGCTCACGGCTCGCTATTTTGACACATGGACTCGCCTTTGTACTGGGGTTCACCTTTGTGTTTGTGACACTCGGCATCGCTACGACTGCATTTGTACAATATGTCGGCGCATCGGCAGCCGTTATCACAGAGATCATCGCACGCCTAGGTGGCATCATTATCATCTTCTTCGGTTTACACTTTATGGGAGCATTACGCGAATTTTTCGCATGGTTACGTAAGAATCCATCTTATCTTGCAGCATTTCCGACTTTATTATTATTCGTCGGTGTTGGATCAATTGCATTATTATGGGTATCTGCACAAGTTGTGCTTACATGGTCAGTTGGCTCATTATTGATTCGTATGCTTGCACTGGTGTTGATTATTGTTGGGATTGGATTTTTATATACTAGAGGACCTCTCGGACAATTATGGACAGTGGTTTATGAACAACGTGAAGCACTTGGCACACTTCCAACAACAATCGTTATTGCTATTCTAAGCACTATCATCCTTGCATGGAGTTTGGTAGAACTGATTGTTGCTGTTCCGATTATCGCAATCATTTTCATTGTGCTGTTCATCGGGCGTGCATTTGACCAACCACAAGCCTATTGGTTAAATATTCTCACGCGCTTAGAAACTGTACTCTATAGCGATACACGCCGTGAAATGAACCCGACAGGATCAAGTAGCTTGAGTGGATCGTTCATTATGGGTGTCACTTTCTCAGCAGGATGGACACCTTGTATAGGTCCTATTTACGGTGCTATTCTGCAACTTGGATTACAAGGCGAAGTTTTTGCGGCTGCCCCTCTATTGCTGATGTATTCGCTCGGTTTAGGGATTCCATTTTTGCTGACAGCAGGGTTGTTAGATGGCGCTCAAGGCATTCTCCGCAAATTACAACGTTACATGGGGAAAATTGAGCTATTCACAGGCTTCTTGTTGATATTTGTTGGTTTACTCGTCGCAAGTGGTCAATTACAAAGTCTCAGTCAAAATTTAACACCTGAACAAACCGAATTTTCAATCAACATTGAAGAATGTGGCACTAGTGTTGCACAAGGTCATATTGGATTCAATCAATTTGGCGCATGTATGAATGGGCATTTACACCCTATAGCCATTGGTCAAGGTGTCTCTGATGAATTCATGGATGATGTCAATGAAATTACCTATGTAATCCGCATTACTGAACCAGAAATCATTGATATTGATCTCAGTCGTATTGATGGCAATTTCCCTGCAATGGTGACCGTCTTGGATGACAATAATATGGTTTTAGCAACAGGCGATAGCATCACAGTTGTTGATGATCGTACCTATCGTATTTTGGAAAATATTGCTCTCCCAACATCCGGTCGCTATACGGTAATGGCTACACGCACCGACAATAATACTGATGAATTTCAATTCCGCTTGACTATCAGACGTGATGAAGGGGATGTCACACTAGAAGCAACACCTGCACTTGAAATCAATACGATTGAAGCTGTTGCAGCAACTAGCATCACGGTTGGATTAGATACAGGCAATCAAGCGCCTAATTTTGAGGCTGCTACATTGGATGGTGAGACAACATCACTCGAAGATTTACGCGGAACAGTCGTTTTAGTGAATTTTTGGGGAACATGGTGTGGTCCGTGTATTCGAGAAATGCCTGACCTACAAGAAGTCTACGAGCAATATGCTGATAAGGGCTTCACAATATTAGCCTTAGCAACAGGAGGCGATACAGAAGACGATGTGACAGAATTTCGTGACGATTTTGAACTCACATTTCCTTTAATTGTCGATGAAGATGATGTTATCAACGACCAATATGGTATCGTCAATCGTCCGAGTACCTTCATTCTCGACCAAAATGGTGTAATTATATTTCGTCACTTCGGTCCTGTGATCGAATCACAAATTACAGAAATTCTAGCAGAATTAATTGACAGCTAAACAACGTGTACCTATGACGCTATCTCCCGTAAAAAAATGGTTACTAATCGTCATTGCTGCTACATCTTCCGTAGTAGCAATGATGTTGTTATTTTGGGCAGGATTACCCAAGCAAGCAGATTATATCGGCTATGAGGTTGATGGGATTGGTTATGTAGCCCCCACAATTGACGAAATTGCGCCCCCATTTGAAGCAACAACCCTTGCTAATGACAGCATAAATCTTATCAATTTACGTGGTGAATCACTGATTATTAACTTTTGGGCAACTTGGTGTGCGCCGTGTGCCATCGAAATGCCTGAGCTACAAACCCTTTATGAAGAAACTGGTATTGGCATCTTAGGGATCAATATTGGGGAATCTCCTGAATTAATTGCAGATTGGGTGACACAATACGGTTTAACATTCGATATTGTGCTTGACCCACAACAGACAATTTATGCACAATATCGTCTTATCGGACAACCAACTACTTACATCCTCAATCCAGATGGTATAATCACCCATATTTTTTACGGATCGACAACTGCCGATGCGCTACAACGTGCCATCGAGACACATTAAACATAATGGATGACACC
>JBAUIA010000419.1:0-18654 GCA_049680565.1 Phototrophicaceae bacterium | reverse complement strand
GATTTGGACTTCGTTGGCGGATGCGTCGGAATCGTAAACCTAAGCAAAAACGTGATTGTTTCGTTTGACTTGAAGGATCAATTTAAATCCCTCAATCTTTGATGGATAAGGGATTTAGAAAGAATGTAAAAACTTAGACCCAATCGCCTTGAGGTAATTTTTCACCTGCACGGATTGGCACAGATAAGCGATTTTCCGCAGGCGTAATCGGACATGACCAATGATCGCCATAGGCACAGTACGGATTATAGGCTTGATTAAAATCAATGCGAAACGTGTTGCCTTCTAGTTGCACAGGTTCGAGGTAACGTCCAGCAGGGTAGGTTTCATCTCCTGCAAGGGTATCGACAAATGGCAAAAAGAAATGCTCAGGTGGCATCTTATAGATGGTCAAGCGTGCTTCATCGCCACCAATCTTGAATGTGAATTCACCCCAGCGCAAATACCAACGGGTTTCGCCTGTGGTAGTCTGAACTTGTACATTTTCGGGTTTTTCAAATGGTGTGACATCCACCACCATATTGAGTTTTGGCATCGGAATAAAATAGGTTAATCCCGAAAATCTCTCTTTTTGCGTAGATGATAAAGGTGATTGAGCATGTTTCTTGAAAAATTCATCTTTCTTGGCGCGTAATTCAATCATGCGTTGAGCATCCATTAATTTGTCTCCTTTGAAAACCATGTGTCGAGGTGGTCAATCATCGCTTGTGGCTCGGCTACTTCGGTCAATAATGGCATATCAATATCACTGATATAACCATCTGCTAACATGCTATCAATCATCGCATACCAGAAAGTGCCGTAAATGAGTAAGGGCTTTACAGGAAGATCACCTAAGCGCATCCCTTGCCATACTTCGATTAATTCTTGTGCTGTGCCGAGTCCACCGGGCATCACAACATAGGCATCGGCTGTTTCCACTAGATGTTTAACGCG
Source organism: Phototrophicaceae bacterium (assembly GCA_049680565.1). Lineage (GTDB taxonomy): Bacteria > Chloroflexota > Anaerolineae > Aggregatilineales > Phototrophicaceae > JAUZRW01. Next base: position 17,718 of record JBAUIA010000419.1, on the reverse strand, counting down.
CTGGTGCAAGGTATCATAACGAATTTCTTCACTGACCCACTGATTGACTCGTGATTCGCCAATGTATTCGAGGCTTGTCACGGTAATCCCTTGGACAACCCCATTGGCTTCTGCTGCCCCTTTGCTAGCTGCTTCCATCACACCTGCATAACCGCCTGTCATCGTGATGTAACCTGCTCTGGCTAAAGCTGCACCAACATCATAACTTTGTTGATAAACGGGATGATCGGGTTGGGTACGAGCGCTACCGAATACAGCGATAATTTTTTCCATTATAGTCTCCTAATGTGCTCAAAGTGGCGTATCATGCTCAAAATGACTTCATCCGTCACTTGTAATACTGTAACCTTCGATAATTTTTATAGCGTGTAGGGGATGGACTTTATGTCCTCCCACTGGGCGGGCGCAGATAGAGCAACGCCCCTACACATCCTCTATTTTATTGATCGTCATACTTATTTTTAAGTATTTTCCAGACTCTACATACCCATAAAGATTTTAAATTTTAGTAAAAACCATCTAAATTTAAATGGAACTTCATAGACTTGTGATACGTTATAGCTAGTACAACAAGTTAATACTATTTAGTGAGGATGGTCACATGATTGATAAACTCGTTGTCAGTGAGACAAAATTAAAACAACTCTTAGCACAAATTGAAAATGTCACCCATAAAAATGACAAAAACCAGCATTTAACCCTATTGTATCGGCTAGTGCCAGAAATTAAAAAGCCCCATAGCGAACTGGCTAAAGGGCTATATCACTAGCGGAGAGGGAGGGATTCGAACCCTCGGTACCTTTCAGTACACTCGTTTTCGAGACGAGCACAATCGTCCACTCTGTCACCTCTCCGAATAGGCATCATACTACATGACTTTATCTGGAAAATGAACTGTCATTTTAATTAAAAAGACGCTACATGCGGTAGCGTCTAGCTCTATTTTTTGAGTGTAACTTTAGTGTGGTCAATGATGATGCAGCGTTCATTGCGTGTATCTGAAGTTTGATAGGTTGATGATTGACCAATGACATGAATTTCGATGGTTTCGCCATTAATGTCAGTAAGGTCAGGATGGTAGAAACGAGCGCGAACAATCCCTGTCTGAAAATCACTCATTGCCTCATCTTTCCACTCGATAGATGTTCCACCATCATATCTTTGGATTTTCATTGTGCCATGCCTTCATATAGCTACCTAGAATCACTTTATGTTTAGCAGACCTCTATAAGAACTATCCAAGAACTTTGTTTGAACTGTATACAATTATGCGTAATCTCTTGCAAGATATAGTGTTTGCCCATGCTCGATGGATGGAATACGTAATTCACCTTCATGCACACTGAGAACCCTATCATTAATGAGATCAGTGAAGACTACGCCATCTATGCATGCGATTGATTTGGCATCAATGTGTAAGTGTTTGAGGGTATCATCACCGCGATAGCCAATAACGATCACTTGTTGCTCGGTACTTTCGCGTAAGAATGCGATCACATCACCATCGGCATGTAATACTTTAAAGCCCCCATGTTTGAGCGCATGGGATGTTTTACGAATAGCAATCACTTGCTGGAAGTAGCCCAACATATCATGATCCCACTCATCTTCGTTCCAGCGCATACAGCGTCGATTTAAAGGTTCAACCTCGCCTTGCATCCCAATTTCTGTACCGTAATAAATACATGGCACACCGGGGAAACCCATCATCAAGGCAGTACCCAGTTTAACCAGTTCTTTATCATCATGAGTCACGCTCAAAATACGGCTCACGTCATGACTATCGAGTTGGTTGAATTGTTGTAATGCAATCGGATAAGGAATCGCTGCTATGAAATTTTCCCATTGTTGCGCCATAACCTCTGCGGGGATTGATGGCTTGTATGCGTAGGGTGTATCTGTACGAATAACTTGCTTGGCTTCGGAGGTGAGCCAACGGCGCATCGGCACATTAAAACCTTGATAATTCATGCTGGCATCGAGTTCGTCACCTTGTAAATGTGCTGTACCATCTTGGAAATATTCCCCTAGCAAATACGCATCAGGATTGCTCTCACGCGCATAATGCCGTAACTCGCGCCATACCTCATGGTCGAGTTGGTCACTGGCTTGATTACCCGTCATATTGGCAACATCCAAGCGCCACGCATCAATGTTATAGGGTGGTTGTAACCATTTGCGAATGGCAGAGTCTACACTACGATACATGACATCACGCAATTTCTGACTCTGATAATTAAGTTTGATGAGTGATGGTACACCGAGCCATGTTTCAAAGACATCATTTGCTTCGTCATAATAGAAAAATTCGGATGTGTTACCATCAATATGCGTCTCAAAATCTTTCACCCAAGGATGATTATAACTGCAATGATTCGGCGTAATATCGAGCATCAAGGTCATATTACGTGCTTGCGATGCCTCACGTAATGCGATGAGCGCATCATCGCCCCCGAAATGCTTATCTACTTGGAAATAATTTAGAATATCGTATTTGTGATTGCTCTCGGCGACAAATATTGGGGTCATATAGATGCCTGTAATGCCTAAGCGTTCCAGATAATCCAGATTTTGGGTGATGCCATCTAAATCGCCTCCAAAGAAATCCATATTGCCAGCTTCGCTCCAAGGATAAGGGTCTTCTCCCCAAGTACGCTTGATCGCAGGATACCCCCTTTGGCTAATCTCACCATCGGTGACATCATTATTAGGATTACCATTGGCAAAACGCTCGGTGAAAATTTGATAATAGACTTCGCCACGTACCCAAAGCGGCGCATGATAATCGGCTATGAGCGTGAATGCGTCGTTATCTGTGCCATCAGCAAAATGTGTCCCGCGTGCATTGAGATAGATTGCCCCTGCATCGGTCATCAGCATAAAGACATAGTCAATACGTGTTTGTTGTATCAAAAATTCACAGTGCCAATGATCGCTCACTGCATTGATATGGGTTTGAGTCATCAAGGTGTACGCAAATTCACCATTGACCATCGCACGCAGATAAACCCCTTCAATCGGCGCATCCGCAGGTGTTCTGAGGGTAACTGTGACTGTATCACCTAATTTAGGCATGGAGGGATTTACGAACGCCTCTGAGCCATCATGATGGATACTATTGACCCAAGTTGGTTGTTGTTTCATGAATAATTTTATCCTCTAATTTTGTCGTAGCCACAAACTGCATTGTTGCACAATCATGTCTACATTTTGCGTTAAATCCAAATGGATAGTTGATAGGGCTAGAATCCGCATTTCGGGAATCGTTGTACTGCCATGCCAATGAATATCATAGGGGATCATGCGCCCTTCAGCTTCAATCGTATAGAACGTATCCATATAATGAAACAGATCAGGACAATCATAAATTGCGATATTGCCGAGGCTATCTTCCGTATAAAATAGATAAACCATGTGAATCCTAGATAGGCAAACGGGGCATTCATAAGCGAATACCCCGTAAATTTTCAGATGATGGTGCGTTATTTTACGGCAGCATCGCCATAGACTTTATCTTGTTGATCGGGACGACGGCGATACATCCACGTCAAATGTGCTAAACGGTGTTTTCCTTCATGCTCGAAGGCATCTTCTGTAAAACGCCAACCCCAATTACCACCTTGTTTACCGGGGGTATTCATCCGTGCCTCGCTGCCGAGATTCAGCACGTCTTGCATTGGGAAAACGGCGGTGTGAGCAGGTGACATCATAGCGACTTGCATCATGCGCCAATTGACTTCTTTGATTTCTCGTTCTAAGTAATTTTGCATGAAATCGCGGGTGCTATCATCGACTTCTTCTAAGAACCAGCCAATCGTCGTATTGTTATCATGTGTGCCTGAATAAACCACACAATTTTCAATATGATTATGAGGCAAGAAGCCATTGGTCGGGTCACTCCATGCAAACTGCAAGACCTTCATACCGGGCAGGTTGAAATCATCGCGCAAGGCTTCAACACCTTCTGTGATAACACCCAAATCTTCGGCAATAATCGGCAATTCACCGAGTGCAGCTTTCACCACTTTGAACAAATCATGGGCAGGACCCTGTTTCCATTCACCATTGATGGCGGTTGGCTCACTAGCTTGAATTTCCCAATAGGCTTCAAACCCTCTAAAGTGGTCAATCCGTACATAATCGACCAATGTAAAAGCAGCTTTGAAGCGTTCAATCCACCACGCATAATCATTCTTTTTCATCACATCCCAACGATAGAGCGGATTGCCCCAACGTTGACCTGTCGGGCTGAAATAATCAGGTGGCACACCTGCAATGACGGTTGGTTGACCATCTTCTTCCAGATAATATAATTCCTGATTGCCCCAAACATCAGCGCTATCATGTGCTACAAAAATAGGGATGTCACCAAAAATGCGAATGCCTTTTTGTGAGGCATAGTATTTCACCCAATACCATTGGCGATAAAATACCCATTGTCTAAAACGTTGTTCTTCAATGGCATCTGCATGAATTTTACGGGCTTTTTCGAGTGCTTTAGCATCATAGCGTACAAGATCAGCATCATCCCATTCGACCCACGGCTTACCATCATAAAATTTCTTGAGGGCAGCGAATAAAGCATAATCTTCGAGCCATGAGGCATTATCTTTGACGAAACTCTCAAAGCCTTGTTTTTGTTCTTTTGTACCCTTAGCTTGATAGCCTGCAAATGCTAAAGATAACTTTTCATCATGATAGGGGATAATCCAACCATAGTCGACATGCCCATCAGGAAAATCAGGCACATCCGCGAGGTCACTTTCTTCTAGCCAACCGTATTCTGATACCAAACGGTCAAGCGCAATCAAGTTCGGATTACCTGCAAAGGCGCTCAATGTTTGATAAGGAGAATCACCATAACTAGTTGGACCTAATGGTAAAATTTGCCAGATAGATTGACCATTTTCTGCTAACCAATCCAAAAAGCGATACACACTATCCCCGAGATCACCAATCCCATATTTACCGGGCAATGATGTCGGATGTACTAAAATACCGCTTGAACGCGGAAATAATTTGCTCATATTCATCCATTCTTTGACTCGCACTTATAAAATAAGCGAGTGATTGCTTATCAACTCGCCTTACTGTTAATTTAGTATGAGACTATTGTAACCATTATGCTGTTACATTCAAGTTGATTACAATTTTTTAGTAGCCTGTAAATAAGGTGATAAACAAAAATAAGCCGATTGCTCGACTTATTCCTTCGTGGTTTTTCGTGCCTTCGTGGCAAGAATTAGCCTAGCAACTCACGGACTTTATCGGCAGCCGTGCCGCGTTTTACTTTGACTTCATGACCATCACTCAGGCGTTTGAGCGATACTTCATCGGCATCGGCTTCATCAGGACCCATAACTGCAACAATCGGAATGCCTTTTTTATCCGCATGTCCGAATTGTTTACCTAGCTTAAACTTGCTATCGCTCATATAGAGTTCGGCGCGGATACCTGCGTTACGCAACCGCATGGCTAATTTGGTGGCTTCATCGCGCATATCATCACTGAAAACAGTCACCAAAACTTGCACCACCGTCGAACCGATGCTTTCAGGGTACATATTTTTCTCATCCATTAGCGTGATAATGCGCTCAATGCCGAGTGAAATCCCTGTTGTTGGCAAACTATCTTTACGGAAGATACCGATGAGGTCATCATAGCGTCCACCACCACTAATGCTGCCGATACTATCGCCATTGAGGACGGTTTCAAAAATAGGACCTGTATAATATCCGAGTCCACGCACCATCGTAAAATCGAAAGCGTAATTTTGTGTAGGAACATCTAACATCTGTAGATTGTGCGCCATCTCGCGTAATTCGTTGATGCCTTCTAGTGCAATTTCAAAATCACCTAATATTTCTGCCACATTATCGAGTGTTTCTGTGCCTGTGCCACCTGCTTGCAATAAGGTTAGCATACGCGCAACAACATCATCAGCTAAACCGCGTTCCAATAATTCTTTTTGGACACCCTCTGCGCCGACTTTATCAAATTTATCAACACTGCGATAAAGATCACTCAATTGCTCGTCAGCGACACCTGCATACTGCCCCATGCCTGTTAGCAATTTGCGATTATTGATTTTTACAGTGAAATCATCAAAGCCAAGCCGACGCAGTACCATAATTGCCAAGCTAATGAGTTCGGCATCGGCACTCATACCACTCACACCGACAATATCAGCATCACATTGATAAAATTCACGGAAGCGTCCGCGTTGTGGGCGTTCGCCTCGGAAAACAGGGGCAATCTGATAGCGTTTGAATGGCATATTAAGCTCATTTTCCCATTGAGCCACTACACGCGCCAACGGCACTGTTAAATCATAGCGCATAGATACACCCGACTCTTTTTGCCGTCCGTGTTTAGCGCTATAAATTAGACCTTCGGCTTCTTCGCCATATTTCCCAAATAATGTTTCATTACTTTCAAGAATAGGTGTTTGTAAGGGTTCAAATCCATACAATTTAAAAACCTCTTCTACCACGCGAATCACATACTCACGCTTGAGCATATCGACAGGTAGAAAGTCACGCATCCCTTTTGCTGTCCGTGCTTCGATTTGTGCCATAAAATACTCCTATATGATTGAATCACTTATAATGAATCGTTAAAAAGGGTTTCTGTAATCCTTCGCTATAACCTACTAGGGTGGATGTCATCAACAGTATCCAAGCAATAGGCAAAAAAATAGCGCGAACCAACGTCGCGCCATCAAAATTCGTGATCGTCGGTTAACACTATTAATAATTGATATGATGTTGCTGCATTTGTTTGACCATAATACGCATAGTATAGGTCACAACAGATCATATTGCAACAGATGAAACCTTAAGCGTTTGACCCTTGTTTAGCAGCGAGTGCTTGTGCGACAGCATCTTTGATTTGCTCATAATGACCGATTTCATGTCCTAAGCCACTCAAAAAAGCAGTTGGTGCATTGTATTTGCCATAATAGGCTTCAGCACGTTCTGATAAACCTGCACGTACCGTATCAAAATGTGGATTATCGGGCCATGTATCCAGCATTGCTAAGCGCATCCGTCGGCTTTCTTCAAGTCGTTGAATCGCATGTGATTTTGTGTTTAGATCACGCCAAGGTGTTTCATAACGTGGACGATGCTCAACGCCTTCGACACCACGCGCTAAGAGCGAACTAAACGCTGCACCTTCTTCACTGCTTGCGGTAACATGCGCCACCAAATGCCCAACTGTCCAACCGATTTCTTCTTCACCTGCAACGGCATGTGGATCATTTGCTTTTTCATCAACAGGCTCATAAGCAATACCCGCATCATCCAAATCGCTGATAAGACTTAAAATATAATCAACACTTTCGTTAGTTGCTGTGCGTAAATCAGCGGTGGTCATGCCATCGTTCCACAGATCAATATATTTCTTCTCTTTATTAAAAACGGGCGTTAAATCAAGCATTTATTGATACCTTTAATCAATTGTCGTATATTCATCTTTTTGATGCACTTCATTGCTTGATACTTACACAAACTTTAATGAGACAATGATTAGTACAATCTGCTTTGCATTTTAGAAGCTCAGTGTTACACTCCATTTTACTAAATCGAATGACTATTTAATTGTTACTTAAAAGGGGAACGTTCATGTTAACGCCCATCGAGCAATTGGTATTTATTTTTCTTGCTTTTTTCGCACTTGGCGCAACCTATCAAGGCTTTGTAGAAATGTTTGCGATCATCAACAAGGGTCAAGGACAACTACACTTCAACAATATTCTTGCACGCGCATGGAAAGCACTACGCATCTATATCACCCAAGAGACAACGCTCAAAACACGTCCCATCACGAGTCTGTTTCATCTAGGTGTTGTGATTGGCTTTACGTTTTATTTCTTAGTTAATGCGGTTGATTTACTGATAGGATTTGTGCCGAATCTCGAAGAAAATTTACGAGACCTCACAGGCTTGCAAGCAACGATCTATGATCTGTATCGCTTGGCAGGGGATGTCCTCAGTATTGTTGTTTTAGTAGGTGTTGCCTATTTTATTGTTCGTCGCCTTTACTTGCCTAATAAAACTGATCTCACCTATCATGATAATATTCTATTGCATCCAAAAGTCGCTAAAGGTGGACAAATCAGTGATTCAATGCTGGTCGCTGTATTCATCTTAGTGCATGTTGGCGCACGTTTCTTAGGAGAATCGGTGCTTGTTGCGATGCACGGCGCGGATGCCTTCATGCCATTTGCAACATTGGTCTCCCCATTATGGAGTGGTTTTGCAGAAAGTGGACTTGTGTGGATGCGTCACTTTATGTGGTGGATGGCACTTGGCGGTATTCTTCTCTTTACCCCATACTTTCCTAAGTCGAAACACGCGCATCTATTTATGGCGCCGCTCAATTTTCTCACACGCCCTGACCGCGATGGCTTGGGTGCATTAGACCCACTTAATTTTGAAGATGAAAGCGTTGAACAATTTGGGGCAGCAACCATTTTTGACTTGCCACAAACGCAAATTTTTGATGCCTTCGCCTGTATTCAATGTAATCGCTGTCAGGATGTTTGTCCTGCTTATTTGACAGGTAAAGAACTCTCGCCATCAGCCTTAGAGGTCAACAAACGTTACTACATCAAAGATGATATGGCAGGATTAGCTGCTGATGCTGAACCGTTTAATCTGCTCGGTAAAGTGATTAGTGAATCGGCTGTTTGGGCATGTACAGGCTGTGGTGCTTGTGTCGATATTTGCCCAGTGGGTGATGAACCGATGCGTGACATTTTCGATATTCGTCGGAATCAAGTGCTGATGGAAGGTGACTTCCCAGCCGAGCTTCAAACTGCCTTTAATGGTATGGAACGTAATGGTAATCCTTGGCAAGATGGTCGTGGTCGTTTGGAATGGGCTGCTGATCTTGATTTTGATGTGCCAACAGTTGCTGATAATCCTGATTTCGATATTTTGTATTGGGTCGGATGCTCTGCGAACTATGATCCACGCGCCCAAGAAACTGCGCGGTCATTAGTCAAAATTATGAGACATGCCAATGTTAATTATGCTGTGCTTGCTGAGGGTGAAACCTGTACGGGCGATGTGGCTCGGCGTGGTGGTAATGAATATCTTTACTTTGAGCTTGCCTCCGCAAATGTGGAAACCCTCAATGAAGTTAATCCACCCCGTATTGTTGCAACCTGTCCGCATTGCTTACAAAATATTGGTAAAGATTATCAACAATTTGGTGGTAACTATGAAGTGATTCATCATACAGAATTAATTGATGAATTAATTGCTGCCAATAAATTGCCACGTAATGCTGACCCGAAAAATTGGGGCAATGTCACTTTCCATGATCCTTGTTATCTTGGGCGACATAATGACATTGTTGAAGAACCACGTTCCGCACTCAAAGGTATGGGTGTTAACCTCATCGAAATGCCACGACATGGTAAAAATAGCTTCTGTTGTGGTGCAGGTGGAGCGCAATTCTGGAAAGAGGAAGAAGCAGGCGAAAAAGCTGTTAACCTCGTGCGCTATGAAGAAGCAATGGCAACAGGAGCAGATACCTTAGCTGTCGGATGCCCATTCTGTATGCAAATGTTTGAAACCGCAAAATCAGAACACGGCGAAGGACCTGTTGTTCGTGATATTGCCGAAATGCTTGCTGAACAATTAGAGCAAATTCCTGCTGCTGGCGATTAAATAACAATAAATAAGCATAATTTAAGAAGAGCATATTTCATAATATGCTCTTCTTAACATCATAGGCTTAACTGACGCGCTCACAATTTGTGTCGAAATTTAGGTTGATTGCCGTATCATCAATGTTGAATCTATACCCATCTGCATCATAACGAACGCTCGCAAATCCCTGAATATCAATATCATACTCCGCCATCGTAACGACCCAAAAATCCTGCAATGAGCAACGGGGCGGTAGAGCCTCATTAATGGGATTTGTTGTGGTTTCTGAGTTACGATTCCTATCCATGCCAAGATTGAGATACTGATTACGATCAGGTCCTCCATTAATATAGTCCGTGATAATTGTATAGGGGCGTGAAATTTCAACTGAAATTAGCTGATAATTATTTGTGTTTTGTGTTTGATAAAAATGATATATTACGCGTGGAGTTGTCGATTCTGTAGGGTTAACTGTACCATCACGCCGCACAAAAAGTGCTTCAAAACCAATAAAATGGGTATCATTACCAGCATGAGCATGAATAATATCGTATTGTATGATTGGGTCAAAATGTTTATCGTCACCCGGTATAAACCAAATGCCTTCTTGAAAAATATTGCCAATGCTTCCGATTATGAGGCAGGGTACAAAAATAACGATAACCAACACAAATGTAGAAAAATAGCGATTTAGCCGACTCTGTTCTTCAAAAATCACTTCATCTTGCGGTATATCATCACTCATGATTATAAATTTTCTATTACCTAGTCAGATTTGCTTAGAATAGCACAATCAATAAATCTTGGAAAATACAGTTATCCTCTCATTTTTTATTAATGTTTATCGGTGATTTGTACAAAGTGTCCAGTGACAACTTGTTATAATGCACAAGTCAGTGCTAAACTATCCTTATATAATAAAGAATTTTATTTTCAGGAGACTCATTAATGAATCCATTGACCCATGAGGGACAATTCTCGGAACACTTAAGCTCCGATGACTTGCTCCAAATGTATTGGTATATGTTGCTCTCGCGCCGTGTTGATGAACGCGCATGGGTGTTGCATCGCCAAGGTAAAATCCCCTTTCATATTAGTGGCATCGGTCATGAAGCCTTACAAGTTGCTGCTGCGTTTGCGCTCAATCGTGGCGTTGATTATACCTATCCTTACTATCGTGATCTCGCATTTGTACTCACTATTGGCTACACGCCACTGGAATTTATGCTCGGTTTATTCGGTAAAGAAGGCGAACCGAGTAGTGGGGGTCGCCAGATGCCTTCGCATTGGTCACACCGCGATATTAACATCGTGACGCAATCGGCAGTGGTTGCAACGCAAGTCCCACAAGCCGCAGGAACAGCCTTTGCTATCAACTATCGTCTCAAACAAGGTTTACAAGACCCATCAGATACCAGCCAACCGCGCCTTGCTATGTGTTCATTAGGTGAAGGCTCAACTACACAAGGCGAATGGCATGAAGGTTTAAATTGGGCAGGGGTGCATCAATTGCCCTTTATTTGTATTGTTGAAAATAACAATTATGCGATTAGTGTTCCTTACGAAAAACAATCGGCTGTATCCGTTGCTGAACGGGCTGAATCATATGGTGTTACAGGTATACAAGTCGATGGTACAGACCCCATCAAAATGTATGAAGTGATGAAAGCTGCTGTTGAACGAGCCTATTCAGGGCAAGGTCCTACTTGCATTGAAGCAAAATGCCATCGTCTAGTACCGCATTCATCGGATGATGATGATCGCACCTATCGCAGTAAGGAAGAATTACAAGCTATCAAAGAATTTGATCCTGTGCCGAACTTCCGTAAACGCTTGTTAGATGATGGTATCTTAACTGAAGCGCTCGATAACGAATACGAAGATAAAGCCAAGCAAATTGTCAATGACGCACATCGTACTGCTGAAGCTGCGCCGTATCCTAATCCTGCCGACCATCTATCCGCAAGCCACACATTCGCACCAGATTCACAGGGAGATTTTTGATGACTACTGCAACAAAAATCGAGACTAAAACACTGATACAAGCCTTAACCGAAGCAATGGATGAAGAACTCGCACGCGATAAGCGCGTTTTCATCACAGGGGAAGATGTTGGTGTGCGTGGTGGTGTATTCCGCGCAACCGCAGGCTTATACGAAAAATATGGCGCAGATCGTATTGTCGATTCACCTTTAGCTGAATTGTCGATTGTTGCGATTGGCTTAGGCGCATCGATTGCCGATACCCGACCCATTTGTGAAATTCAATTTGGCGATTTTATTTTCCCTGCATTTAATCAAATTCTGAGCGAAGTATCTCGTTTTTATTATCGTTCTAATGGCAAGTGGAACGTGCCGATGGTTATCCGTACCCCTTATGGTGGTGGTATCGGTGGTGGTCTCTATCATAGCCAGAGTATCGAAGCACTATTTTCACACATTCCGGGTTTGAAAGTTGTCATCCCAAGCACCCCCGAAGATGCCAAGGGCTTGCTCAAAAGTGCAGTTCGTGATCCGAATCCTGTGCTATTCCTTGAAGCGAAAAAAGGTTATCGAGCGATTAAAGGGGTTGTTCCAGAAGACGATTATCTAACACCAATAGGACCTGCGAAAATTGCGCGTGAAGGCAATGATCTCACACTCTATGCCTATGGTATGATGATGCACTATGCGCGTATCGCTGCTGAAAAAGTCTACCGCGAAGATGGTATTGATGTTGAATTAATTGATTTACGAACCCTCGTCCCATTAGATCGAGAAACCGTCTTAAATTCATTCAAGAAAACAGGTAAAGCACTGATCGTCCATGAAGATAATACATTTTTAGGATATGGCTCGGAAATTGCCTCAATCCTTGCGGATGAAGCCTTTGAATATATGGATGCACCTATCAAACGCCTTGCTGCGCCTGATGTGCCCGGTGTGCCATTCAGCCATCCGATTCAAGAAGAATTTATGATTAATCCGAACAAAATCGCTGATGCAATCCGCGACCTTGCAGCTTACTAAGGAGATTTGATGCCTACAAAAATTACCATGCCACAACTTGGTGAAAGTGTCGTTGATGGTACTGTCGGCGAATGGCTCAAGCAAGTTGGGGATACCGTCGAAGAATTTGAACCGATTGTGCGTGTCAGCACTGATAAAGTGGATACTGAAATTCCTGCTCCTGCCAATGGCATTTTGCTAGAAGTTTATATCGCTGAAGGCGAAACCGTTGATTCAGGTGTTATTTTAGGAATGATTGGGCAAGCTGATGAAAAAATTGATTCATCAACCGACCATTCGCTAGCACATAATACGAATGGCACATACCCACAACCTAACACGATAGCACAAGCATCATCTGCACAAACAACAACTCCATCTGATTACACAGGGCATGTTAGCCCCGTTGTGGCGCGGATGGTACACGAACATCAACTCGACCTCAATCAAATTCAAGGAACAGGTCGGGATGGTCGTATCCGTAAAAAAGATGTGCTTGCTTACCTCGAAAATCAATCCAGCGAAGCCCCATCCCATGTTGAGGAAACTGAACTTGCACCATGGGAAATTCCGGGTTCAGGCGATTTATTCAAGCCCAGTGTGAGTTATGAAGATGTGCCACAACAAACCCAAGCTGAACCAAACTCAGCACCTGTTATTACTCAAGAAGCACCAGCACCACGCGCATCAAAAGCCGCGCCTGTACCACAAGGTATCGCAGGTGAACTCATCAAACTTTCAGGGATGCGCCAATCCATCGCCAAACATATGGTAGAGAGCAAACTCGAAATCGCACCGCATGTTACCACTGTGATGGAAGTGGATTTACACCAAGTTACACACCATCGTAACGCTAATAAAGAACAATTTGCGAAACAAGGTGTCAAATTAACATTTACACCCTATTTTATCGCTGCTATTGCTAGTGCATTACAAGCAGTACCTGTCCTCAATGCGCGTTGGACAGATGAAGGCTTGTTTTATCATCATCTGCAAAATATAGGCATGGCTGTTGCCATTGACGATGGTTTGATTGTGCCTGTGATTAAAAATGCAAGTGATTACAATCTCATTGGCTTATCGCGTCAAGTGAATGACCTTGCCGAACGCGCCCGTAATCGTCAACTCAAGCCTGATGAAATCCGTGATGGGACATTTACGCTCACGAATCATGGGGTGAGTGGTAGCATTTTTGCGACTCCGATTATTAATCAACCGCAATCGGGGATATTAGGTGTTGGCATGATTGAAAAGCGCGTCAAGGTCATTAATGATGCCATTGCAATTCGTCCTTGTAGCTATTTATCGCTGACATTCGATCACCGTGTTGCTGATGGTGCAACCGCCGATGCGTTCTTGATGCACATCAAAAATCATCTGGAAAATTGGTCATAATACGCTTTAGAACTTATCAGGAGTATCTGCCAAGATGCTCCTTTTTGTAATATTTTTACGATTATTTTGTAAAATTTATGCCTCATAATCTATTTCCACGCTATACTGAACCTATTATGAATATGAATGATTTTGGAAATTCTATGATGTTCAAAAATCTCAAAGTTGTATTGTTCAGCTTATTAATCGTATCGGTCACAGTCGTATCTGCACAAGAGGCTTGTTCCGCATTAGTGGAAGAGGCGCTGCTTGCTGTCGAAGAATCTTGTGTGGATTTAGGACGTAATCAAGCCTGCTATGGCAATGTTGACCTCACCGCCGAAGCCCAGCCTGATGCTGCTGATTTCAGCTTTCAAGCCTTAGGTGATGTGGTTGATGTATCAGATATAGCCTCACTTGAACTGAGTGAACTCAATGAAGATGCAGGGACATGGGGTGTTGCGGTAATGTCATTGCAAGCTGATATTCCCAATACCTTACCCGGGCAAAATGTCACCTTCATTTTATTTGGCGATGTTCTTATCGAAAATGCCTCCACGGATGAACAAACACCGATGCAAGCCTTTTATCTGCGGACAGGTGTCGGCGAAGTGGCTTGTGATGAAGCGCCAGAAAGTGGTGTTCTCATTCAAACACCTGATGGTGTCGATGAAGTGACGTTTAATATCAACGGTGTTGATGTTCAAGTTGGATCAACAGTGCTTTTCCAAACGGAAGATTCTGAAACAAGTGATGACAGCTTAGATTTAGTCGTTTCAACGGTTGAAGGCAGTGCTGCGCTCATTTTTGATGATGAAACCTATCCAGCCGTTGAAGGTACGCAGATTCGGATGCCGATTAATCAAGATTTACTCCCTACGGGTCGTCCAAATTTACCGCAAGCCTATCATTCAAATCGTGTTGCTGCTTTGCCGATTGCCCCCTTACCGCGTCAGATAGGTTTAGCGCCCCCACTTTCAGAAGATAATATCGCTCAATTGCAACAACGCATCCAAAATGGCGAACCACCTTGTGGGGTCGATGGCTTACCCTCTTGTGAGCGACTTTTACCTATTTTACAGAATGGAAGCAATTTACCACCGCGTGAGCGCTGGGGGATGCGCTTTGAAGACGGTGTCAATTGTGTTCAGCGCACCGATGCAAGCATTTCAGATCAGGAGCGCACGTTACCATTTTGCCCACCAACCAATCGGGATAATCGTCCTACACCGACTTTTGCAATAGCCAATAATGAGCTTGAATTTTCAGGCGATCAAGATAATGACGGCATCCTAAATGTGGATGATGCGTGTCCTTTACGGGCTGGAACGAGCGAATTTATGGGATGTCCAAGTGCGCCTAATGATACTGATGGTGATGGGTTTGTCGATGCTTTGGATTATTGTCCGAACCAAGTAGGGGATGTACGCGGTTGTCCAATTGCACCATCGGATAGCGATAATGATGGTTTTCCAGATTCGGTAGACGTTTGTCCAAATCGAGCAGGTATTGCAGATTATCGCGGTTGTCCCAGTGATCCACGAGAAGCTGATTCAGATAATGATGGTGTCCCGAATGGTGATGATGATTGTCCTCGTCGCGCAGGTGTCCCTGAAAATAATGGGTGTCCTATCATTTTGCCAACAACTGTGCCTCAAGTGAGTGTTCCAACCGATACCGATGGCGATGGCATTCCTGATAATGAAGACGAATGCCCTAATCAAGTCGGTGACTTCATGAATGTAGGTTGCCCAACACAAAATACAGTCGATACTGATGGCGATGGCATTGCTGATGATGCAGATCGTTGCCCCAATCAAACAGGAACAGCACAATATTTTGGATGTCAGCCCCCTGCCGATAGCGATGGCGATGGCATTACTGATAATCAAGATCGTTGCCCGAATCTGTTCGGAACAGCAGAGCGCAATGGCTGTCCGTTACCGCCTGATAGTGATGGCGATGGCATTGCTGATAATCAAGATCGTTGCCCAAACCAATTTGGGATTATTGCTCGTAATGGTTGTCCAGCGTTAGGCAATGGCTCATAAAAATAGGGAATAGCAAATGCTGCTATTCCCTATGATTGTTGCTGGTGATTATCTGCTACTTTAGAAGTTAATCATGTGTCCTTCAAGACCATGCGCCGCTTCTTTTATAGCTTCACTCAATGTAGGATGTGCGTGGACATTGCGTGCGATTTCATGTGGGGTAAGTTCCCAAGTGCGTGCGAGTGTTAATTCAGGGAGTAACTCAGTTACATTAGGTCCAACCATATGAGCGCCAAGTAATTCACCATATTTTTTATCGCTGATGATTTTCACAAAACCAGAGCTTTCACCTAAACCAAGTGCTTTACCATTGGCTTGGAATGGGAATTTGGCGACGTTAATATCATAGCCTTTTTCTTTCGCTTGGGCTTCGGTATACCCAAATGCAGCAATTTGTGGATTACAGTAAATGGCGCGTGGCATCATATCGAAATCAAGTTCAACAGTTTCTGCTCCTGCGATATTTTCAGCAGCCACGATCCCCATTGTTTCGGCAACGTGTGCCAACATCATCTTCGCTGTGACATCACCGATTGCATAGAGATTTGGAATATTGGTTTGCATTTTCTCATTGATCGCAATTGCACCGCGATCTGTGAGTTTAACCCCTGTATTTTCGAGTCCATAGCCTGTTGTGCGTGGTTTAAAGCCAATAGCGACCATCGCTTTGTCAGCTTCAAGGGTTACGCTCTCGCCTTTTTTCTTATCTTCGACGACGACTTTTACACCTTTGCCTGTATCTTCAATGGATTGGACAGCATGACCTGTTAAGATTTTGACACCCATCTTCTTATATTGCTTGGTCAATTCTTTAGCAACTTCTTTATCTTCCATCGGTAATAATTGATCTTGGAATTCAACAATGGTAATTTCAGTACCATAATTTGCCATCATATAGGTAAATTCCACGCCGATGACACCACCGCCAGCAATAATCATGCTTTTAGGGATATTATCGGTCATGATTTGTGTTTCCCAGCCGACAACATTGTCACTGAATTCTACATTAGGCAATGTATTATCAACTGCACCGGTTGCAATAATGCCGTTGGTGAAGGTCAAGGTTTCAGTTTTGCCATCATTGAGCGCCACTTCGACAGTATTTGCATCTTTGAAAGTTGCCCAACCATCGTATTCATCAACTTTGTTTTTCTTCATCAAGAAGTGAACACCGTTGACCAAGCGTGATGAGACTTCACGACTACGTTCCCATGCACGTTTGTAATCAAATTTTACATCACCACTGATCCCAAATTCTTCAGCTTTGTGTAAGAATGTATGCGCGAGTTCGGCATTATGTAACAATGCTTTTGATGGGATACAGCCAACATTTAAGCAAACGCCGCCCCAATATTGTTTCTCGATAACTGCGACTTTCAAGCCAAGTTGGCTCGCACGAATTGCTGCAACATAACCGCCAGGACCTGCCCCAACGATTACGACATCATATTGTTTTGCCATGAATACTTTACTCCTTCATTTCGGATGTGAGCATAATCACAAGTATATTGCGTACCTTGTGATGAGCATCTAAGCTATAGACGCGCTATGCGTGTTATTTTATACATACTTATTCTACCGTATCCTGTAATGCCTTTCGAGTACCGTCTATTAGAATCCCATCACACTCTAAGAAATCAAAAA
>JBAUIA010000418.1:0-9330 GCA_049680565.1 Phototrophicaceae bacterium | reverse complement strand
ATGTGATTGGCGAACATGGGGATAGCGAAGTACTTGCATGGTCAAATGTGCGTGTTGGAGGTGTACCCTTAACCGAATTTACCCAAGAGCGTGGTATATCACTTACAGAAGATGATTTTGCAAGTATCGATAACAATGTCCGTAACGCTGCATATCATATTATCGAAGGCAAAGGCGCAACTTATTATGGAGTTGCAAGTGCCTTAGCCTATATGGTTGATGTTATCTTGCATGACCAACGCTCAATTATGACCATCTGCACACCGCAATCAACGATAGCAGGGGTTGATAACGTCACCGTTTCAATGCCACATATGCTCGGTGGTGATGGTGTCATTGGCAGCCATCATCCGCTAAAACTGAGCGATGATGAACAACAAAAACTCAATCATTCAGCCACCTTAATTCGTCAGTTGATTACTGACCTAGAAAATGAACAGGATTAGTGCATGACCTATTTTGGCTTTTTGGCAATCTTTTTAGGAATCCCCATTGCCATACTGAGTCTCATTACCATTATTGATTATCGACGCGGTAAATGGATGCCACAAGCATTACATCAATTTAAACCTTGGATGGTTATGCTTGGCTTATGTATCGTTGCCTTTATCTACACAACCCCTTGGGATAATTACCTCGTAGCGACCAATGTCTGGTGGTATGACATCAACTTAGTAAATGGTCTTGTTATTGGATGGGTTCCAATCGAAGAATATACATTTTTCCTTGTCCAACCCGTGATGACAGCCTTGTTGTTCTTACTCATTGCACGCTATTTGCCAATCAATCCTAAAAAAGCAGATAGTCCTCGCACGCGCATTATTGCAACAGCTATTGCTGGGATCATATGGTTGATTTTTACTGTTCTGTTGATTCTCACATTCATCAATGATAGCTTCCGTCCATTCACCTATCTCTCCCTTGAATTATCATGGGCATTGATTCCGATCATCATTCAATTTGCCTTTGGTGCTGATATTCTTGGACGGCATCGCAACGCCATTATTTTGACGATTATGATTTCAACACTCTATCTGAGCTATGCTGATTCGTTGGCAATTGGTAGTGGCACATGGACAATTGACCCTGAGCAATCGCTAGAAGGGCTGCTAATAGGGGGTATTCTCCCAATTGAAGAATTTGTCTTTTTCTTAATTACCAATGTACTCGTCACACTTGGCATGACGCTTGTCCTAGCAGAAGAGAGCTTGCCCCGTGCCATTCAACTCGAAAAATACCCTGTCATTGGCTCACTTTTACGCAGTATCCGCCACGCAGGTGCAATTACAGATCATACGACTAATCAAAAACTAGCGGAGCAATCTTCATGAATATTTTTCAATTCCAAGACAAAGTATCAAATCGCCTACTACGCTGGAGTATAGGCAGTGTCGTTGTTGGTTTCCTGATGCGTTTTGGGGGCAAATTCGGTAAAAATTTGGGTAATCAGTTTATCACTTGGGGTATCATTGATGCTGCAATTGCTGTCGGTGGACAAGTTGCTAAACGCAATCGCATAGACCATATGGAAAATCCCGGTAAAACCGAAGTCAAACGTGAAGAAGCCCATAACTTATCACGCTTACTATGGATTAATGCAGGCTTAGATGTACTTTATATCATCGGTGGTTATTTGTGGTCAAAACGTGATAACGGCGATGGCGCAGCACGTGGCAACGGTCTGGGAATTATCATACAAGGGGCATTTTTACTCGTTTTTGATATTTTCCACGCACGTAATGTCCCCGATAAAAACTAGTATTCAAGTTTGCCAAAATAGGGAGCATTGATGCTCCCTAAAATGCTTGTGACACTTATTGCTGATTCAAAAAGGCTATCAAATCTGTATTGAATGCGTCAACGGTTTCTTCCATTGGCAGATGACCGACATTGGCATAAGTGATTAAGGTAGAATTTGCTAAGACCTCATCCATCATCAGACCCATCTCAATCGGCACCCATGTATCTTCCTCACCCCACATAATTAGAACAGGCATATCGACTGCTTCAACCAGATCATCCATCGAAATCGGGTTTTCATCAACAGCATTTAAATAAGCAATAAATCCTGCCCCCCAATTATCAGTTAATATTGGACGTGCATAACCAGCAACAACTTCATCCGTCATGATACTGGAATCAAAATAAGCCGTTTCGATAATTGAAGCAAAAGTCGCAGGAATCAATGCGGTTTCGATAATGAAAACTGCTTGCTCAGAGTCTAAATCAATCCCACTCAAAAAGCCTAAAGGCGATCCACCACTAGATGCTGTATCCTCGTTATCATTTGCTGAACTTGCTTCAAAGACACCGCCTGCTACAAACACCAGCTTATCAACCCGTTCAGGATATGCTACAGCAAAATAAGCCGTTGTACTGCCACCCATACTATGACCAACAATCGTGGCGGTTTCGATACTAAGTTCATCCATCAAACCTGCAACAATATCAGCATAAGCACGCCGAGAATAATCAAGCTCAGGGCTTTTGTCTGATAAGCCAAATGGAGGTAAATCGAATGCTACAACATAATAACCAGCATCAACCAGCACATCAATTGTATCGCGCCATGTAAATGTTGAGCCACCAAAACCATGAATCAACATCACAGCAGAATCATCAGGATTTCCTCGCGCAATGTAATAAATTGAAGCGCCGTTAATATCGGCAAACAGACCATCTTCATCCGCTAAATCAGCCAATGTGATTTCATCTTGTGCAGAAACAGGCACACTCATGATGACTGCTAGCAAAATGAACCAAAATAAATTTCTCATGGTTTAACCATCTCCTCGTGCTGCTTTGAACGCTGCTAATGTGCGATCTCGTGCTGTTGAATGCTCAACAATCGGCGCAGGGTAGTCTGTAGGTGGCTCATCCATCGTCCAAGGCGCATGGATATATTTCTCAGGTACACCTGCTAATTCTGGAATCCAATGCTTGAGATATTCTACACTCGCATATTTTTCTGATTGTGACACAGGATTGAAAATTCGGAAATAGGGCTGGGCATCCGTGCCTGTACCTGCTGCCCACTGCCAACCCCCATTATTGGATGCAGGATCACCATCAATTAAATGTCGCATGAAGTAAATATCACCGTGTTTCCAATGGAGTAGCAAATCTTTCGTGAGGAAACTCGCCACGATCATCCGCGCACGATTTGGCATCCAACCAATGGCTTTTAATTGTCGCATCGCAGCATCCACCACAGGATACCCCGTCATACCATCTTGCCACGCTTTAAGTGCATCTAAATCGTCATCCCATTGCATGGTTTCGTAAGTATCCACAAAATCACGCTCTAATACATGCGGAAAAAAATGTAAAATGTGGATATAAAATTCGCGCCATGCTAATTCACTCACCCAAGTTTCGATACTCTCCTTATACTGTTTGCTGGATGTGTCACTATAGGCTTGACGCGCTGCCCAATACACCTGACGAGGTGACAGTAAGCCTAATCGCAAAAAGGGTGATAAATAGCTCGTTCCGCTTGGGCGCTCATCCGCATACGGATGAATCGGTAGCCAATTGCGCCGTGTTCCATAATGCTTAATGTCATCCTCAATAAAAGCATCTAACATCGATAAGGCATGATCTTCACTCGCTACTGTGATCGCATCTGCATCAGGAAATCCCAAATCATCTAATGTCGGTATACCCTCATTTTGTAATGCACTCACATCATAAAACCATTCATCCCGAAAATGTCTGACAGATATATCGGGTTTATCGGCAACTTTCCACTTTTTCCAGAAATAGGTATAGACCTTATACGGTTCGCCATCACCCTTGAGGATACTGTTAGGTGGCATCAAAATAGCATCATCGTAGATGTGGCAATCAATCGAGAGTTGCGCTTCAATCGCCTCATCGCGCTTTTTTGCATAAGGCGAATAATCTCGATTGAAATAGAGTGCTTGTGCATCGACTTCTTCTACCAAAGCAGGGATGACTGTTTCAGGCTGACCATGACGCACCAATAATTGTGTGTCGTATTCTTTTAGGGAGTCATTCAGCGATGCAAGTGCATCGAGCATAAAGCGTAAACGTGGCGCACCAACTCGATCCGCTTTAAGTAAGTGTGTATCAATCACAAATAGCACAATCACAGGTGAATCGCCGATACACGCTTCGTGCAAGGCGATATTATCGCGCATTCGTAGATCACGCCGAAACCAATGAATGACAGGTTTTTGGCTCATACTGACAAACTTTCTACTGTTGTGCTAATGGTACGATCAACTATTTTAGGCAAGTGGCGCATCACATCCTTTGCGACCCGAATACCACCTAAAGTGACACCTGCTGTTGATTGACCGGGAAAAACACTATCTCCCACTAATCGCACATTACCAATCCCTGTCCGAGGACCGCGTGCCTTAAAAAGTGAAGATTGCGGAAAGCCTCCCACCATGCCTTTATGGCGCATAGTGTAAAACTCATAGGTGACAGGTGTTCCGGGTAAAACGAGTGTTGTTGCTGCTTTGAAACCGTGTAAGGTCTTATCAATGGTATCAATAATGCGTTCGGCAAAAGCAGCTTTACAATCTTGATAGGCTTGCTCATCTTCTGCCAACATATCCCACCATTGCTGCACATTCGTATGTGTGCTGACCGTTACCGCCCGTTGACCATCAGGCGCACGACTAGCATCCCACTCAGGTGACATGGATACATACAAGGTTTCGCCTTCACCCATTTTTCCATCATAGGTATTCACAATCTGATGATGATCGGCAATCCCTTGTGGTAGTTTATCGGCATCAACACCGATATGCAAAATGAACGCGCCTTGTGTGTCATTGCGACGCTGTGTTTCTGCTTTTAGGTTGCTGGGGGCATCCTCACCAAGCATATTTTCGAGTGACCAAGGGGTATTATTGACCACAACAAAATCCGCAGGATAGAAGATTTCTTTGGTACTGCGCCGTCCCTTTGTCGCGTAGACACCAACAGCCGTCCTATTTTCAACGGCAATCCGTTGCACATGCTGCCGATAGATAACCTCACCGCCAAGTTCGCGCACTTTAGCAACTAATGTTTCTGCGATACCACCAATACCACCTTCAACATGATATACACCACGCCGTGCCAAATCCATCGCTGTTGCCCCATAAATACCATTTACGATCTCAGACGTATTTTGTGCTGAAATCAATAAAGTTGCATCAATGAAGCGCCTGAATGTCTTGTTATCAGCTAAGTTGTGCCGACGTAACCAATCTTGAACCGTCGTCAGCGCGAACGGTATAATCTGTAAATCTTGTGGAAAATTCATCAAACCGACTTTTGCCAATTGTAATAACTCAGCAATATCACGCGGCGGCCAAGGCAATCCTTGTGCAGATAGTGACCATGCCATTTCTGCAATTTTGCTCTGTTCTTCCCAAAACCGTTCTGTCTCAGGGAAATTGGCTAGCACATCTTGATTATCAAGCGTGAGCGCAACGTCTTTATCAGGTAAATGCACCACCCATGCAGGGTCATGGAGTTTGACTTGCCAATCAATATCAAGCATCTCTGCTAAAACATGATGCGGACCATTTGGCTGAAAACCACCTGCAACCGTTGCGCCACTTTCAAACCGATACCCCTTATGGTCGAATGTACTAGCGCTACCACCGGGATAAACTTGGGCTTCGAGTACCGTAACATCATACCCAGCTTGTGCGAGTAAGGCAGCCGTTGTTAATCCACCGACCCCAGCACCGACAACAACAACTTTTGACTGTTCTTTCATGCTTCTACCGCCCATTTCGTCCGTAAATGCCGATAGAAGAACAAGAATCGTAAAGGCAATCCGTCAAACATTAAGCGTGTTAAAATCCCTTGAAACCCACTTTTATGAGCCAATGTCACACGATCTGTTAATTGGATACCACCCGTAACTGCCTCAAAAATGTGTTCATGTCGCCAATATTCCATTGGACCATCAACCATTAAATCAGCAAATGATGTATCAATCGGACCTGCTTGATGTTGAGCATGCCATTTAATAGGAATAGGACCCATCCATAAGGTAAATTTTAGATCACCCTCTGTATTGGATGTACGATTATCTTCCCGTAATTGTGCAATCATCGGTGGTGGAACAAGTTTACTGAAAGCATCTTGCGATTCATGGAAGGCTTGCATTTTTTCCATGGTTGTTGCCATCACCGAACTTTTTTCATAGACTGTTGTCTGTTGTGGAATACTTTTTGTAGCGCCCATAATCCCTCTGTTTATAGTTTTTAGAATAATATAAATCTTAGCAAAGTCAGTTAAACATCTCCTGAGTTGTCATCTAAGAAATTCATGAGTACAATCCGCAACCCACTTTTTTATGAAAGGATCACCTATGTTCAAGCGAATTATCGTCGTAGGTACATCAGGCTCAGGCAAAAGTACCCTAGCCAAGCAACTTGCGGAAAAATTAAACATAGCGCATATTGAACTTGATGCGATTCATTGGCAAGCCGATTGGCAACCAGCCGAGGATTTCCACGAGCGTGTTCTGGCTGCAATGGCAACAGCAACCGAAGGGTGGTCACTGGACGGTAACTATAGTCGTGTGCGAGCCTTAACATGGGCAGAAGCGGATACAGTCATTTGGCTCAATTATCCTGCTTGGATTCTGTACTGGCGAATCATCACACGTACCCTAAAACGTGTATTATTCCGCAAAAAATTATGGAATGGCAACCGAGAAACGTTTCGTACTACATTCCTTAGTAAAGATTCTATGATTCTGTGGGTACATAATACTTACAAACAACGCCGAGAATTATATGGCGGTATCATTGCATCCAATCAATACCCCCATATCAAATTTATCGTATTTAAGCATCCACGAGAAACTGAATTGTGGCTTAATTCACTCCCAAACGGGCAATAACAACATCACGCGCTGTACTGCGATACCATAATGTAGCAGCACTCGCCATCGAACGCGCCATAAAATAATTGACCACAAATCCAAAGACTGCGCCTAAGACGGGGATCAATTTGGAAAATGACGTGCCGACAATACGCGGAATATATTTACGCATCACAGCCGTTGTCACCTGTGTTATTTCCGTGCTGCCAGTCATAACGGCATAGGTGGCTGCTTTATTCTCCAATGATTCTTCAAATCCATGCACCTGTGCAACAAAACTGACCATTGTTGCTTGATAGCGTGCCGTAAGTAATAAATCTACGGGCAAAGTAATCGGTAAAGTAACAAATCCGCCAAAACCCGTGACTGCTCCCACAAGACCACATTTTAGGGCTTGTCGATGCACAATCTTGGCAATCAACGCATCATCATTTATCGTCGGATTTTTAGCCTTTATGGCTTGCATTGTTTCTTGCAATTTGGGTAAATCAGGCTCTAAAAAGTCACTGACCCATTGCCGACCAAAGTAGAAGGCTAAACCTGCTAAAATAATCGTTACAATCAACGGCAAAACACATCCCAATAAGAACAACCATTGTAGCCATTGTCCTAAATTATCTAACATATTTTATCCTTTATCGGTAGAGATTAATCCCATCGCGTAATTCTTGTGCTGCACGTTCTGGATTTTCTGAAAAAACAATCCCGCGTGATGAATTAATAATCAGACCTTTACCATCACGGTTTAATCCTGCCGAAACCGTTTGTTGTACATTACCCCCTTGCACACCAATGCCCGGTACAAGTAAGGTCATATCACCAATGATTTCACGAACAATCTTCATCTCATTAGGATATGTCGCGCCGACAACTAACATGCAATTGCCATTACTGTTCCATTCTTGAGCAACCCGTTCCGCGACAATTTCCCACAAATAACGATTCTCAATTTGTAAATCTTGGAACTCTATCGCGCTTGAATTTGATGTGCGACACAAGATAATACAGCCCTTATCACTGCGTTGTAAAAAGGGCAACATGGCATCGCGCCCGAGATAGGGATGCAACGTGACAGCATCAAACCCGAGTTCATCGAAAATTGCGCTTGCATAAGCATCGTTTGTACTGCCAATATCAGCGCGTTTGGCATCACAAATCGTATAAATATCAGGATATTGTTCACACAGAAAATCCATTGTCATTTGCAATTCCACAAGACCTTGTGCGCCGCGTGCTTCGTAAAATGCCATATTTGGCTTATACGCAGCAACATAGGCATGGGTTTGCTCAATAATCCACTTGTTAAATTCAAACTGTGGATAATCCATTGTTAAAAATTGCTCAGGTAAGCGCTTAATATTGCTGTCTAAACCAATGCACAATAGCGAATTTGCTGTATCCACACGCGCATTGTATTTATCAATCATACTCATGATGAATGCCTATCACCCCATCCATGGGGATCATTAAACCAGTCTGTAATAATGTCATGCTCGCTAGCTGTAAATTGACCTTGATCGAGCGCAACACCTAAAATTATATCAAATGTTGTTAATGTCTTGAGATTGACTGCTGCTGCCATGAAATTTTCACGCGCTTCTTCAAAACCATAACTCACAATAGCGATCAAATCAGTCACAATGCCACCTTCATCGCGCAAGGCTTCTACACCAGATAAACTGCTGCCTCCAGTTGTCACCAAATCTTCAACCAATAACACGCGCTGACCGTCTATATCGCCTCCTTCAACACGTTTACCTTTACCGTGTCCCTTAGCTTCTTTACGCACAAAAACCGACGGACGTTGTAAGCTGTAACCCAATGCTGAACTATGCGGAATCCCACCCGCAGCAACCCCTGCAATCACATCATATGGGAGTACATTGCTAGTAATTACATCCTGAAACCCCTCAATGATGATTTGCCATTGTTTTGGATAATAGGGCAGTTTGCGATTATCGACATAAACAGGCGATACAATCCCTGACTTAAACGTGATTGGCGCTTGCACTGAAAAACCAACTGCGCCGATTTCAAGTAATGCTTGTGCCACGACTACACTCATACCAACTCACTTTCGATGATTGCTGCTGCTAAAGGACCTCTAAATACCAATGCTGACCAATATTGCACAACCTGCATTCCGCGTGCTTTATAGGCAACATAACTCGCGCCATCCACCACGCCACCGCAACCAATTATATCAATATCATAGCCATCCGCATGCGCCACTTGATGTAATAATGTGGCTGTTTTTAAAGCGTGTTCGTGCAAATCACCCCCCCCAACACCTGCTTGAATGTTTGGGTCAATCGGTGTCGGCTTGCCAATCGTGTTAGTTGCAATCACAGCTTTAACACCTAAATTATGGAATACACCCATCAATAAACGATATTGCGACTCGGCAAGATCAGGACCTAATTTCACCCATAACGGGGTATTGAATCCAGCTTGTTTAATCGTAT
>JBAUIA010000417.1:0-18055 GCA_049680565.1 Phototrophicaceae bacterium | reverse complement strand
TGATTCAAGAATACGCTTCTAAAGGTTTCTGTCTGTTGGTCATGGACAGGATGCCCCGCATCAAACATGACCACTTGCCCTTGTGCGGTATCTTCTAAAAATGTGTCTGCATATTTGCGTGGATTAAGGGTATCTTTCTCTCCTAGCATCACCAGAATGGGCATGGTCATGTTTTTGGCAAGGCTAACAGCCACATCACCACCACTATCAATCAATTGCACCATTGAGCGCACCCATTGTGCAGCAAATTGGTCGGCATTTTCGATGCCGTGCATTTCAATTTCTTCGGGTTCAATCCACTGACTGCCCGGACGATACCCCATCACAACAGCACGAATATCAGAACCCATAAATCCAATTGAGCCGATGGTTGCCACACTGAGGAAGCGATTGGGGTCTGTGCCTGCACTGATAAAAGCAACTTCGCCACCATCACTATACCCCAAAATATGGCATTTCGTCACATTGATAGCATCCAAAAAGGCGAGTATATCGCGGGCATCTCGTTTGTAAAATTGAAAAGGAAATGTGCGTGGTTTTGGCGTAGATTCACCATAACCGCGTAAGGTTGGCGCAATGACTTCGTAGCCTTGCTCAACCAGCCAATCCAAAACATGACCTAAATCTTTACGCCCTGTTCCTAGCAAGCCATGTAAGACAACGACAGGATAGCCATCTGCATCGGCATTGAGATGTTCATAAAATAGGGTTGCGCCTGTAGAAGTTTCTGCAAAAGGCATGAGATACGGTATCCTTATAGCTATAAACGAATGAATGAGCGTCATTATAACAATGAACATCAAAGGCGAAAACTAATGGAACTTATTTCTGTACAAGTTGGCACAGTACAAACACACCAGCATAATGACTCTGACTGGATAACTGGCTATGTGAAAAAGCCTATTCAAGGTTTGGTGCATGTTGGCAAATTGCATATTGAAGGGGATGAGCAGCAGCACACTAAATTTCATGGTGGCGAACATCGCGTCGTGTTGATGTATGCAGCAGACCATTACGCGATGTGGCAAAGCGAACTGGATAGGGTATTGCCTTATGGATCATTTGCAGAAAATTTTACAGTCACTGGTTTGAATGAAGAGTCCGTTTGTATTGGTGATATTTATCAAATTGGCGAGAGCCTACAAGTACAAGTTGCTCAGCCCAGACAACCTTGTAACCAAATTTATAAAGCACTCGGTATACGCGGTATTGTCAAAAAAGTGCAAGCAAGCTATCGCTCGGGCTGGTATTGCCGTGTTTTACACGTTGGCGATGTAGCAGCAGGAATGTCAATTACACGTCTTGAACGCCTTCATCCTGAGTGGACAATTGCTCAAGCGCATGATGTCATGACCCATCGAGCCGATCAGCCAGAGAATGCCCATAAGTTGGCGGAAATCGAGGCACTTGAGCCGAGTTGGCGTAAAAAATTAGCACGCACACCTTTATAAATAACTGACCTTACGCAAAATGTTCAAATCGAGTCACGCTAGTAAATTTTTGAGCATGAAAAGTGCTGAGTGCTGAGAAAACTAATTTTTATTCTTACTTAGCACTCAGTACAAAAAATATTGTTAAGTGCTTTCTTTACTCTCACTGGCGTGGCTTAAAATTAATTGCCTAACATCAGTAAATAAGTAATTGATGGGTAAGTCAGTATTTCTCACGAACTTTTTACACTCTACCTTTATGATCCACGTATGATTAGCAAACATATGGAGAATGACTATGAATGGTAAAGTTGTTATTGTTACAGGTGGGACAAATGGTATTGGTGAAGTTACCGCCCTCGAATTAGCACGACAAGGCGCGAGAGTCGTTGTGATTAGCCGCAATGAAACAAAATTACAGAATACAGTTAAGATGATTCAGTCTGAAACAGGCAATGATAATGTGACCTATATTCAAGCTGACTTATCATCAATTGATGATATTAATCGTGCTGCGGATATGTTCTTGCAAAAGCATGATCGGCTTGATGTTTTAGTGAATAATGCAGGCTCATACTTTTCTGACCGTCTTGAAAGTGTGGATGGTCATGAAATGACGCTAGCACTCAATCATTTGAATTACTTTCTTTTAACCGAACGATTGCTAGAGACCCTGAAAACCACCGCAGCACAATACGGTGAAGCACGCATTGTCAATGTATCATCAATGGCACATAACAGTGCGAAAATTAATTTTGATGATATTCAAGCGCATCAGTACAGTGGTTTCCGTCGCTATGGAGAAACTAAATTGATGAATGTGATGTTCACCTATGCCTTAGATCGTCGTCTGCAAGGATCAAATGTGACTGTTAATGCACTACATCCCGGATTCGTCAATACAGGTTTTGGAATGAACAATGATGGTATTTTGACTAAATTTTTAGGGCTTATCCAAAAGCTGATTGCCATTTCACCTGAAAAAGGTGCAGAAACAAATATTTATCTAGCGTCTTCCCCAGACGTAAAAGGCATCAGTGGTAAATATTGGGATAACAAATCTCAAAAACAATCCAATGCTGCATCGCATGATGACGCTCAACAAGAAAAATTGTGGGCAATCAGTGAAGAACTTGTCACGAGTGCTATGCCCGAAAGTGTATAATCGGATTTTTTCTTAGTTAATGAGAGGAGGCTTAAACCTTCTCTTTTTAATTGTATATAAATACTAATAAGATTAGCCCTTGTATAATATGACCCATTTTTACGACTCTTTACTATATATTCTGCATAATTCGTTTATAATGAGGGTCATAACGTCAATTACAGAGGACTTAATTGTGAATAATTTCGACAATGATTTCAACGCAATGATTTTACATAAAACACGCGAACAAGAATTGCTTGCACAAGCAGAAAACCAACGCAAAGCAAAAAGCCTACGCGAAGAGATTACATACCGCATTCGTCGTGGGATTCGTATCAACAACAATCCAGCAAAATAAGTTAAACTCGTAACACATACTCAAAAAGCCACAATCTAAATAGATTGTGGCTTTTTCATTTCTCGTGTAAAAGACTAGTCAAAAGATAATCTCGCTATTTTATAAATCATTGAAATGGTGTTATTTCACTTACTTTAGTGTTGAACTTTCTCAGCTATTTATCCATTCCAATTATAGATAATCGAGGTTAGATACATCAGATAATCACTCGCTTTAGGGTCATCTTCTTTGGGTGCCCATGTCGCAAATTGCTTATGTGTATTTTCATCATAAGGTCCTTGGATGATTTCCAATGCAGCAGATGGTTCTAAGGGAATGAGGGTATGAAAGGTGCGTGGTGGAATATCTACAATGCGCGTTGCACCTGTGGCATCCAAGGTAATGACGACTTCAACATCCCCTGTTGCACTAAATTGTAGAACAGCAATTGAGCCTTTGAGGATGTTAAATAATTCAACTTTATCAGGATTCTCATGTTTATGTGGCTGGATATACGTCCCTGTAACCATGGCATTCACCATCCGTTGCACAGGTTCATGATGTTCATGTAAGCGAAATATGTGGCGTTTGCGCTCGCTATGTTTTGCCCGAACAATAAGATCATCAATTTCAAAGCGTGTAATTGACCGAAGTGACATTTAGCATTCCTTTAGGTTCATCATACCTTCATTATACGTCACTCCTATAGGCATTAGTATGAATTTTTATGAATGCACGCAGCTAATCAAATAGTTTCTGCCAGAAGATCATCAATTTATCATAGTCATCAAGTGGCATATCATGATGCAGATTAAAAGCCGTCACAGCTTCTGATTCCCATAAGCCACCAACAGGTTCTAAGGCAATTTCTGCAAATTGTTGATAATGTTTGAACTTGTCGTGACGATCTGTTGCATGAAGGGCTTTCATATACTGTGCTAAATGTTCAGGAGCATGTTGTTTGAGATAACGAATGGTAGCTTTTTCACCACGTTGTGGAATTTTATAATTGAGCATATAGGCATCTAATACTTCGAGTAACATATACAGAAATCGAAAATCCATCGCCATTAGGTAAACATCATCATTAGATGTCAGCATCCGTTTGCCGTGATAGAGATTAAAATTAATCTTATACCATAAATTGAATGCAGTGCGTTGATCGTTATCACTGATAAAAAATTCAGGCTCATAATCGCGTACTTTTTGTAACAAGCCTGTTGGATCATAGCGAATAATGCCTGTTTTTACCCAATGAAAAACAACACTTTCTGCTTGATTGGCTTGCAACGTCGTTCGTGTTAACATCTGTTCAAGTTGCGGTAAACTCCAGAATGCAATATCACTCATCCGACCGTCAATGGTGGTGAGAGCAACGTGCATTGGATAGGGATAATCACGCAGTACAACCACAAGATCATAATCATTCTCTGGCTTGATGCTATCATTCGCACTTGACCCTGCAACAATTAAACCAACTACCCGCTCATTTTGTTTGAGGCTATCAATGACTTCAATCAGTGTCATATTTTGGGTAATTGATGATGGCATTGTGAACATGGATTTGCCTTTATAGATATTAAGTGTCAACTGGTTGTAAGGACTATTGTTACTTTAGCGTCTAGCATACAGATTATAGCACTTATCCACTTGCCGAAAGCATATCGAATGTCAGCCACTGCTCTTCCAATTAAGAAAACTAAGAACAATCCCGATCATATTGGTTTAAAAGGAACATTGTTAGTCACGAGTACCTTAACCGTCATGGCAGGTTCAACAATTGCACCTGCACTACCTGCGCTTACAGAAGCCTTTGCCACCATACCCAACATTAATTTCGTTATCCGTTTGGTTTTAACCTTACCTGCTTTATTTATCGCAATCGGTGCGCCAATAGCAGGCTATATTGTTGACCGTTTCGGGCGTAAGCCACTCTTGGTAAGTGCGACGATTCTTTATGCCTTTGCAGGTTCAGCAGGCTATCTCATTGATAATATATGGGTTTTGCTGATGACACGAGCATTATTAGGCATTGCTGTTGCAGGGATTATGACCACCATCACGACCCTAATTGCTGATTATTACTCAGGTGAAAAACGATCATCATTTCTAGGGATTCAAGGGGCTTTCTCTGGATTAGGCGGTGTGGTTTTCTTATCGCTTGGTGGTGTTCTAGCAGACATTGGATGGCGCACCCCATTCTTGGTTTATTTATTCGCTTTTGTTATCTTGCCATTCCTCATAACAATGATCTATGAACCCACTCGTGCCTCAGTGCCAACAGCATCGAAAGGTATATCATCTAACAGTGCAAAACTGCCTTTAGGTTTGATTATATTCTCTTATTTAACGATGATGATGAGCCAAATCATCTTCTATTCGATACCTGTGCAACTACCGTTTTACTTAGAAGATTTGGTCAGTGCAACAGCGACACAATCAGGATTAGCGATTGCTGCTTTGAGCTTATTCTTCTCAATAGCATCGGCTTCTTATGGATGGTTTGATCGGCGATTAGATCATCATTATGCGATGTTACTTGGCTTTTTAATTACGGGTAGCGGATTCATACTTATATCATTAGCGATGGGTTGGATTGTTTTAGGCATTGGCTTGGCAGCAGGTGGTTTTGGATTAGGGCTTGTTGTTCCTAATTTGATTACATGGGTTGCAAGTGGTGTTCCCGAAGTGATGCGTGGGCGTGCGTTGGGTGGGGTCACAACATCATTATTCTTAGGACAATTTATATCTCCCTTTATTGTGACCCCTTTAACCAATATCGTGGGTGCTGGTGGTGTTTACGCAGCACTTGGTATATTTTTACTGGGTATCGCCATTATTGAATTTGCTTTACGCAAGCAGATAAAAACACTGACGTATACGGATTTAAAAGAATAATAAGGCTGTCCCTGCAACAGCAATAATCGTCCCTATGAGTGCTTGTGCTGTCACTTTATCGCCAAATACAAAGTAACTAATAGGAATTAGGAAAATAGGGGTAAGTGAACTGAGTGTGGTAGCAATCCCTATCGGGCTATTTTGGATAGCGACTAAGGATAACCATACCCCAATGATAGGACCTAATAAGGCAGCTACAATGAGCATCTTGACGGCAGTCGGATTCGCTTTCAAATTTCGGTAGCTGCTCACCACTTGCTTTTGTGCAATAGTAAGCATCCAAATCGTAATCGTTGCTGCAATTAAGCGGATTAAAAGCGCCGAAAAAGTCGGGAAATCGTTTGCTAAACCAGCTTTTGCAAGGACTTGTCCCCCTGCTTGACCGAATGCACCGCCTAAAGCAAATAACATGCCATAGATAAAATAGCGCGGTGATTCGGGTGTTGTTTCGTCATTTTTAGGTTTTTCGCTACGTTCAGTGACGACGATAGCAATACCTGCAATGGTTATAACGATCCCTAATAGATCAAAAGCATCTAGTGTTTCGCCTAAGAACAAAAATGCCAGTAATGATCCTATCACGGGTGATAATGAGAAAATCAGCATCGATAAGCGCGGACCAATCATCACAAAGGCTTGAAAGAGAAAGCCATCGCCAATCGCTAAACCAACAAAGCCTGATACACTCAGCCAAAACCAAGGCTGAAACCCAGCATCTTGTGGAATGACATCACCAAACCAAATAACATGAACCAGCATGACCCCTAAGAGTGCAATCACTAAGCGTGTGCGATTGACTAATGGCGAGCCAATGAGCCGCCCTGATAGCGTAAATAAGGTTGATCCAAATGCAAATGCAATCGAAGTGCCTATTGCTGCAAATTCACCAATATACTGAGCAAAGAACATAATCACCTCAAGTGATGTGTGGGTAGCGCTACAAGAATAATGACCTGTAGATAGATAGTCTAAGCACAGTGTAGACGATAAACCATAGCCAGTGCAGTCCGATTCTTGTGGTTATTAGATGCCCACAACAGTGATTGAACTTAATTTGTGTATCGCCCTCTCTCTAAATCTTTATCCCATGAAGGGAGAAAGACTTACTAGTCGCTTGAATTACCTTTCTCCACAGGTGGGATTATGGATAAAGGGAAAAGGCTTTTTTAATATTTATTGTGGTTAATGTAGATGTTAAGCAAAAAAGTGTGGGGTAATTATGTTCTTTTCAAATAGCCTGTTTCTAAAAATGAGGATAATTCAGTTGTTCGTTGTGCGAGGATAGCATCCACCTTACCAACTATATAAGGGTTATGCTGATTAGAAGCAACCCAACGCATACTGGCTACTTGGCGACCTGCTATCAAAGTTTCGAGCGTGGCTAGTTGCCCTGAATCCAGTGGGCGAATACGACTATAGCCATGTAGTAAAGACTGCTGTAAGTGTGCAAACGCTGTATGAGGTTTCAGTTGCCATAGTAAGGGTGTGAGATCATAGAGATAATACCCTAAACTGGCATATTCAAAATCTAAAGCATGGATAGCATCGCCATCAAACAAGATATTTTTGAGCAATAAATCACCATGTATCAAACCAAATTGATCGCTATCTGTCCCCAGTGTCTCCATTGCTTGTTTCACTTGGGCAGCAACTTCATCCATGATGATTATTTGGTCATCGGTGAACACAAGCAATTGCTCTGCCCCCAAATGATACAAACCATCGTTAGTGAATAATCCATCCCAATCGAGGCGTTTATCATGCGAATGCTTATCAAAATCAAGGGCATGAAATTTTGCCAGAAATTCACCTATGGCATCCATATCATCATTCGTGATAGATTCCGAATCGCGCGAAATACCTTCTAAAAAGGTTAATAATATCGCTGAAAATTCTGCATGATGAAAGTGATTAATGGCTTGGGATACACCTAAGCCTGATGCGGATAATGTTGAGAGTAGGTGAAATTCTGATTTCAGTTGTTGGCTATTTTCAGGTAATGCTAACTTCAAGACATACGATTCGGAATTGGCTTGCGCTTTAAAAACAGCATGGTGTGTATAGGCAAGCCATTCGATAGAAGCATCTGGCATATGAAATGCTTTGAGGGCAGTTTTTGCTTGTTGATACCACCATGCTTGTTGCGCGTCGCTACTCATCATATCGAGGGCGTTACTCATCGTGTTTGCTCCTAATGGATAGTCATTGTGGATTGCAATTCGCCATCATTCACATACTTTCAGACGTGTAAAATATGACGCTTCTCTACAGTTTTATCCACTGGGCAATTAAGTTTGCGATATTGGAGGACACTATCATATAAGTATCCCCCAATGATCCTAATCATCATATTCTTTGGCTTCGTAATCGTCAAAGCTCACGGCTTCTAAGATATTCACGAGCATTTCTTCAGGATTCCCATCTTCCACACCATAGACGCGCCAGAGTTTATCGGCAATTTCTTGGGCATCAACTTTTAAGCCCAAACTTTGAAAATATTCACAAACGCGCACAATATCGCGTGTGAGAATTTTACGCGCATGGCGATTATTCTTAATCTGAACCACTTGTGGGAAATCAATTAATACAATACCACCATCCCAATACAAGATGTTATATGCTGAAAGATCACCATGAATGATCCCTTGCTGTAGCATAATGTCAATATTCCGCATCACCTCTGCGAATAAGGGTTCAACTTCTTCTGGCAGTATCCGAACTTCGCTCAGGGTCGGGGCAGGTCCGTATTCATCTCCTACATAATCCATCAAAATTGCATTTTCACTGACAGCCAAGGGTTCAGGAACGGATGCCCCTGCATCATATAGATCGCGTAGTGTCTTGTTCTCATACATCAGCCATGACATATGAGACATCGCTTGACCGCGTTGGTTTCCTGTGGTGATCGCTTTGACAGCACGCCAATCTTTGGCATTGAGTTCTTTACCATCAGCATCAATTGCAATACGTCCCTCGCGGTACATGCCATCATTACGCAAATTGCGGAACATACGTGGGCGGTAGACTTTAGCAGCAAGGTATCTTTTGTTACTAGTTTCATGCGCTCTACAAAGGTATACGCTGGCTTCTTTACCACCCTTGACCATTGATAGCACATCACTGAGTAAGTCTTGATAGAAAAATGAAATCAGCGACTCTTGTAACCACTGATTTTGATGATGGTCATTATCACCGGGGCTATAGGTCATTTCAAAGCCACCTGCAATGCCTGTATCATCGGCAAGTTCATTGATAATTTGTGCTTCTGTTTTCTTTGGTTGATGATTTTGCTTTTTCTTACGTTTACGACGACTCTGACGGTCTTCGATTAAATCTTGTTCTAATTCGCTAAGATATTCGTCATCCCAATGGAGATTATTAGGCATTGTTAACATTCCTGAGTGATTTTATATGGTTTCAATAGGTAACTTATAGCACATTATCAGCACTATAGTATTGGATTGTTGAAAATAGGGGGCTGAAACAAAAAACAGCCGACGCGAGTGCATAGCTGTCCAATAAAAAAACAGCGCTAGCACACAATAGCACACATGACAAATTCATGCGCTTACATTGTACACCGTCGGCTGTAAGAGGTTGATTGCTAAAGAAGTTAATTCGTTGAAATCAAAGCTCAATAAGCCATCGGCGTAATGCCCAAGACAGATGCTAATTTTCCGACTTCCATATTAACGCCTCCAACTGATCTTTCTTTATCACTTATAACACTCTATCATGGGTCATAAGAGGTGTCAAGTTGTTAGCGCTAAGTTGCATGAAACGGTCTACACACTATCACAAGCCAATAGAAAAGGTAATTTCAAGTCTCTCACAATATGGTATAGTCGGAACACAATTAACCCATTTTAATAGGAGAATCTACGTCTATGCCTGCTCCACTAACTGTTTATATTATGCGTCATGGCGAAGTTCATAATCCAGCTAATATTTTATATGGACGGATGCCCAATTTTTACCTCAGCACAACTGGACGTGAACAAGCTATCGCAGCAGGTAAAGCAAGTGCTGATAAACCGATTGTTGCTGTCTATGCAAGCCCAATGGAGCGCACTCAAGAAACAGCTAATCTGATTATTGAACAACATCCATCGGATTTAAGTGTACGTGTGGATGAACGCTTGATTGAGGTGAATACGCCCTTAGATGGGACATCCCATGCAGACCTCGAAAAAATCAATTTTGATATTTATGATGGTAATGAACCACCATACGAACAGCCTCAAGATATTCGCCAACGACTCATGGCATTTTTGCAAGAAAAACGCCAACAACATGCCAATCAGCAGATTATTGCGGTGACACATGGTGATTTAGTTGTAGCATCATTTATGTTTGCGAAGCAGCAACCTGCTAATGATATTGGACGCACACGTACACAAGCGAATCGTATTCAAGCATTGGGTTTACCAGAGGTCTACCCTGCAACCGCGTCTATTTCGACATTAAGCTACGTCACAGATGATCCTGATGAGATTCCTGCTTATCATTATCATCGCCCGTACTAAGCCAATATGTGACGGATGTCATGTAATCTCTAGTACCTTCATTTATTAAAAAACGCCTATGCTAAAGGCAAGATCATTCGTTTTTATAAGTGGAGGTTGTCATGTTTGAAGATGTCAAAGTACGCGATTGGATGACGGCAAATGTTATCACAACACGTCCCAATACAGCTATTAGTGCTGCCCATCAGATTATGCGCGAAAATAATGTTCGGCGTTTACCTGTTGTCAATGATAAGAAATTATTAGGCTTAGTTACCATTGGCGATGTGCGCGAGGCTAGTCCATCGGATGCAACCACACTGAGCATCTGGGAATTGAACTACTTATGGGCGCAATTGGTTGTAGAAAAAATCATGACACGTCGTGTTTTCACAGTCATGCCCGATACATCTATTTTAGATGCTGCCGAATTGATGTTAGAGCATAAAATCAGTGGCTTGCCTGTCGTCAATGCTCAAGACGAACTTGTAGGTGTCATTACCGAAAGTGATATTTTCAGAATGATTGTACAAACCCGTCGAGACACCATTGCGATGTAATTTCAATCGTTAAAGAATCCATTTAATAAAGGTCAATCCATTGAAGGGAGAGAGTGGTCAGCGCATGACCACTCTGAAGTTATCCTATGAACGCTATTGATATAATGACAGAAAATCCAATCACAATTCAGAGTGACAAATCATTACGTGCTGCCTTACAGGTCATGGATGATAATCAGATTAAGCATTTGCCCGTGATGAGCAAACAAGGACACGTTTTAGGGATTTTGAGTGACCGTGATTGCCGTCATGCGCTTAATTCTCCGTATATCTTACGCGAACGTTGGCAAGATGAGAACTTAACAATTCATTTGAAGGTGCGTAATGTGATGACATCAGCACCGATTGTTGTCGAACCTGATACTTCCTCAGAAGAAGTTGCGCGCTTGATGCTCAATCATCAGATTGGCTGTTTACCTGTTATGCGTGCAGAAACCCTTGTCGGTATTGTCACTCGTTCTGATATCTTGGTTGCCTTTATGAATATTCATCGGCATTATGAGCAAATTATTGCTACCATGCCAGAATTATCTGTACAACTTTCAACCAACACCAATAACACGGAGTAAGTATCAGCCCATCAATAATTGATGTGAATCTGTTCTAGACTCATATTTTTTATTGCTCGCGCGCTTCTGGTGAAGAAATTTTAATTGATTCGCATGGGCTTTTATGACTCGCTGACATTAAGTTTAAAAGCTATGCCTCCTATACTTTTAATGAGTATTTCCTCTGTTTGTATTGTTTTTTTAAGATTTCCCACGCATGATGAAATGCAACACCCCTTTGCGCGATGCGTATAGGGAATCATATTTATACTGCAAACAAACACTGGATAAACCCATGACACAATTTGTCATTGATGTACAAGGCGTTACAAAAGAACTCAAATTAGGGCAACATACGGTTCATGCTTTGCGGGGGGTTCACCTGCGTATTGGCATTGGCGAGATGGTCGGCATTGTTGGTCCATCAGGGAGTGGGAAAAGTACGCTGTTGGGTATTATTGGTGGCTTAGATACACCGACTAAAGGTCGTATTTTGATTGATGGCATTGATATTTCGCGGATGAATGAAGATAAGCTCACAGAAATTCGCAACGAGAAAATTGGTTTTATTTTCCAGTTTTTCAATTTAATTCCTACACTGACGGCTGTTGAAAATGTTGCTTTACCGATTCAATTTGCACGCAAGACTGATTTCAATCCAACACGCCGTGCAAAAGAATTACTTGATTTGTTGGGATTAGATGATCGCATGCATCATTTACCCTCGCAATTATCGGGTGGTCAGCAACAACGTGTCGCAATCGCACGCGCACTCGCTAATGAACCGCCGCTACTACTTGCTGATGAACCGACAGGTAATTTAGATTCAGAATCTAGCGCAACCGTTTTACAAGCCTTAGATGATGTACAATCAAAAATGAAAACAACGGTTGTCATTGTCACGCATGACCTCAAGTTAGCGCAACGCACCAACCGCGTGGTTGTTCTCAAAGATGGTTTAATTGTTGATGATGGAAGAAGTGAGCACATTTCAGAAGAAAATATGAGTTTTGCGACCTAATCCACCTAATCATCCAATTTTTACCACACTGTAATAGTTAAAAGTCACGCAATTTTGTATCGTGTGTTAAAATATAGATAGGATCATTTAAAGTTATAGGGAACACATATATGCGGGCTGATTTCTCTTTAGATTACGATGTTTTAACCGTTGAACATCCTCAAAAAGTTTATCTGATGGCACGTTTTGAAGCAGGCACAAGCCCTGATGATGCGCTGCGTCGTCCGCTTAATTTGAGCCTTGTGATTGATCGCAGTGGATCAATGGCAGGTGAAAAAATTGATTACACGCGTCAAGCTGCTCAGTTTCTGGTGCAACATTTGGGTGCTAATGATACTTTCTCGATTGTTCTCTATAATGACAAAGTTGAAACATTACTTGCGCCTGAGCATGTCAGCAATAAAGATTCTATTGTGCAATTATTAGAGCGTATTCGTGTGCGAGGTACAACCAATTTAAGTGGTGGTTGGCTGGAAGGTTGTATGCACGTTGCGGCTCATAAATCAGCAAGAGCAATGAATCGTGTGATTCTGATGACTGATGGATTAGCCAATCGTGGTGTAACCGATAACAATACGCTCATCACAATGGCAAAACAAAAATATGGCGAAGGTGTTACAACCACTGCAATGGGCTTAGGCAAAGATTTCAATGAAGACCTCATGATGGAAATGGCAAATGCAGGCGGTGGCGCATTCTATTTCATCGAAAGCCCTGAAGTCACGCCTGAAATTTTCCAAGAAGAATTATCAGGTTTGCTGAGTGTGGTCGGACAAAACTTAACCATTAGCATTGTTACATCACATGATGATGTCACAGGATTACGGCAACTCAATGCCTACCCTGTCGATATATCAGGACGGGAGACCAGTTTCCGATTAGGTGATATTTTTGCAAACGAAGTTAAAACCCTTGTGCTTGAATTATCTATCCCTGCCTTAGAAAAACTGGGGGAAGCACAAATTGCGACACTCCGTTTTGATTACGATGAAATTCTTGGGGAAACCACCACCCATCACACCAAAGAATTCCCTGTGAAAGTCAATATCAAAGAAAAAGTTGACCAAACAGATGTAAACGAAGATGTTGCACAATCGGTTCTTTTATTACAAGCAGCCAATGCTCGGCGTGATGCTGTGAAAGCTGCTGATAGAGGCGACTATACGCGTGCTTCGACGGTATTACGCGAGGCAGCACGTTCGATTGATGAATCGCAAGTCATCAATAATCAATTGCGTGAAGAAAAAGATGCCTTATTAGAACAAGCAACCAAACTTGATAAAGGCGCAGAATCTTACACAGATTACAGCCGTAAAACGATGTCTACACAAGCGATGTATACCATGACTAGCCGCCATGATGATACTGTCATGCTGCGCCTACGTGAGAATGAGCGTCAGCAACAAGGCGAGAAAGTG
This sequence comes from Phototrophicaceae bacterium, assembly GCA_049680565.1. Taxonomy (GTDB): domain Bacteria; phylum Chloroflexota; class Anaerolineae; order Aggregatilineales; family Phototrophicaceae; genus JAUZRW01. The sequence continues at coordinate 4,191 of JBAUIA010000417.1, read as the reverse complement.
ATTACTCCTCCGCAAAGTGCAGTGCAAAACGCATCAGGCGCAATCCCCATTGCAAAAGAACGTGGCATTCCACCTAAATTCTTAAAACACAACGATACAGTCTATCCGATTGATAAAGACATCATTCGTATTGGGCGCTCATCACATAATGAAATTGTGATTGATGAAAAAGGGATTTCACGTTTTCATGGGCAAATTCGTTTGGTGGATAACAAAGTCATCTTTGAAGATCTCGGCAGCACCAATGGCAGCACTATTGATGATAAGCCCATCACACAACCTCATGAATTGAGTGTCGGCGATGTTATCTTATTATCTGAAGAAAAATTGGTATTTCTCAAACGCAGTGACGCTCAATAATCACTGAGATGATGTAACAATCAACAGATAAATTCATGAAGGATAAAAGCACGCTATGGCAGACTATGAAACTTATGCAATTGAGATTGCGGGCATCGAGCGGCATTTACGTAAATTTGAAATTAAACCCGGTGTTAAAATTGCTATCTTGAATATTTTAGGCGATACCGAATTAGTCAATGCAGCAGGTCACGCGCTGGCAGACCTACTCGCAGCGCATCACCCTGATGTATTGGTTACAGCAGAAGCAAAATCAATTCCGCTTGCCCATGCAATCAGCACAGCAATGGATAATTTACCCTATGTTGTATTACGCAAATCTCATAAACCTTATATGGGTGAATCCCTCAAATCAGAAACCTTGAGTATTACGACAGGTAAACCACAAACCCTATTTCTTGATGAGAAAGACCGCGAGCTTATTGCTGGCAAACGGGTTGTCATCTTGGATGATGTCATTTCAACGGGGAGTACATTACAAGGGATGCGCCTGATTATGCAAAAAGCAGGTGCGGAAGTAATCGCTGAAAGTGCTATCCTGACAGAAGGTGATCGCGCCCAATGGCATAATATTGTAGCACTGGGTCATTTACCTGTTTGGATTGATGAATAATTATCGCTTAATGGTTTGCTTCAATTGCTCAAAACTAATGCCAAAGCGAGCAGCCAATTCTATTGCATAGCTTTTACTATTGGGCGGTGCAGGGATAATCTGATAAGTGCGCTTAATTTCGCCATCAGTATTGATAACCTGCACCTGTGATACCACACTAATAATTTGACTATCTCCATCTGTCTCGGCATTCATTGCCTCACAATCTGCTGCAAGATCGTGTAAATGAGTTGCGAAGATTGCCCGTGTCCCCAATAAACGAAATGCTCTAACAACATCACGCGCTAAGAATAAACTTTCGCTTGCACTGGTACTAGCAAGCGATTCATTGAGCAAAACGAGACTATTGCGTGACGCATGTTCAAAAATCGTATTAAGGCGGCGTGCTTCTTCGCCTAAGCGCCCTGCTTCAAGGTTCGGGCGTTCCTCTTTCGCAAAATGCGTGTAAATAGCATCAACAGGGCTAATTTCAGCGACATCAGCAGGAACATATAAACCCGCTTGAGCAAGAATCTGTACCAAGCCAATGGCGGTTGTATAGGTTGTTTTGCCACCTTGGTTGGGTCCTGTCAGGATAAAAATACGCCCCTCATCATCAAAATGCACCGTGTTACCGACGATAACGGTTTTATCGGTTTCTTTATTCCATTGTTGAAATAATAAATTGATGTTGTACAAGCCTTCGGTATGTAATTCGCGCTGTTCCATTGGCAAGATTTTAGGCTGAGTCATCGGTAAACCAGAGTCTCTTACTTTGAGAATGGCTTTCACTGCGCCTAGATAAAACGCAATATCAAATTTGAGCGAGACTAACATTTGACTATTAATTTGTGTGTATTTTTGCAAGGCACGCACAACAGGACGACTGGTATCATCCATCAATTCTGATAAATCACGGAAAAGTTGGGGCATGAAGGGACTATTACGATCATTAAGTTCAACTTGGTATTCTCGTAACCCAGCCACAAAACGCGCATCATAGATATTGCCAACACTTTCAATCCCTTCTTTTTTACCAATACCCAATAAACGAGATAACATGGTTTCATTGATGAAAGGTTCTTCATGTGTATCAAGCAGTGTGGCGGATAAAGGGCGCATATCTAAATCGAGATTAATCCCAATCGTGATACTCCGAATATTACGAATTTTAGGAATGAGTATCGGCAATTCTTGCTTGAGTTGTTGGAATGTCTCAGCTACAACAGTGACTTCTAAATGATTGCGGAGATTTTGCAAGCCCTCTGATTGTAGCGAGTCACCTGCATCCACTAAGATTTGATGTAATGCGATCACCGTATCAACATATCGCTGCAATTCGCTCAAACGCCATGCAACTTGGCGTAATACATTCTCTTTCCATTGTGGTTTCGTCAGATAACCCTCAAGCGTGGTGATTTCTTCTAGCACGGTATAAAGTCGCTCAACGAGTGCAGGGTTATTGAGTAAATCATTGACCACTGCTTGCCGATAACGAATAATATCGGCATCTGTTGTGAAATTGAGCAATATCCCTGCAACATTATTTTCATATTGGGGACTCAAGGCAATAGACCGCACAAGGCGACGCAAGTTTAAGTCATCATAGACAGTTGTTTGGTGATTGGGGTTACTGGTGGAGATACCATCGGGAAATAATAAACTAATGGGCGCAAAGTCAGACATAATATCACTTTTCTACATGGTCATGATAATACTACTGACTTTGCGATTAAGTTGCAATTCTGATGCTAACCTGAAATAACTTTGAAGTCATGGCTGAGGAAAATTTGCTTGACCAATTCTAAATCTTCTTCAAAGTAAATGCCTAATCCGACTTTATTGATACTGAGCTTAGAATCTTCAATCAGTCGTGGTACTTGACGGGAGAAACATGTAACGATTTCTCCTACAGATACTTCAAGTGGTTTCCCTCCATCACCAGCACCGAATGCAGGAAATAAAATACTTTGAATGGGTTGATAATTATCATCAGGTTCAATGAGAAACATATCATCAGATAATTTGATTGCGCCCTGCGCCTCATCAACCATTTCTACTTTCTCGATGCAATTTCTGATGAATTGTTGAATGGTTTCAATGGGTTCAACTTTACGGTCTTTAAGGCTTACACGGACGGCAGCCACATGGAAAATATAGCGATAATCTGTGCGTTTGGAAAGTTTACTCAATGAATGTCCTGCACTCGTGACGAGTACACGCGCATCACGCACAGGTAATCCGCCCGCTATCTTTGCACTCTGATAAAGTTCATCTTGTACCGTATCTTCAAGCAAGACGACATTATCTTCAAAATGTGCGCCATTGGTACGGATGGCATAGGATAGTGTTGATGTTTCAAAAAAGCGTGCCATTTGCATATAATTGTTTTCAGTATTGACGAGTACATCAAACTCACTAACTTGACTGGCATCACCACATGCAACATGAAATTTAATTTTATCCGTGCGTGGATGCGTGAAAACAATTTCATTGGGGTTATTGTTACCAGCATGCTTCTTAGGAGCAGATTCTGCACTCCGTAAGCGCCATTCATCAAAATATGCCCGTTGGTTATTCAGTGTTTCAACTGCTAACGGTTCAATCCTTTCAACAATTGCATCTAGTGATGCTTCAATTTCAAAGGGATCAAATGGCATAAACTGGCGTTCTTCCATGTTGAAACGTTTCAGCGCGGTTTCAATCTTTGTAAACGTACTCATTGTTACAGGCAAAATTGAAATACGGTAGGCTTTTGCCATATCAATTTCACGTTGTACCCAATCAGATTCACCTGTTTCTTCATCCAATATGACAACAACGACATCACAAGTTTTTAGCGATTGCATGATCTCATCATTCCAGTTCATGCCTCCTAATAGATTCTCGTCATCACTAAAACAATTAATACCTATCTCTTCCATACGCTTTTTAATTGTTTTTGCTACTTTATTACTATTGCTAGTATTTTTATGGCTAACAAATATTGTTCGTTTCATCATTTATTACCTGCATATTATAGTTTGTAATTACAAATAAGATTGTGGCACAGAATGCGTATTGTAGCAAAGAACGCTATAATTAGGATATATCATAATCACTAGGAGACGCTTTATTATGCCCAGAAAAGTAGAAATCATTGAAGAGGTTCAAGATTATAAGCGTGCCATTTTCAAAATTACCGCAGCAGAATTACGCCATGAAGCCTTTGACGGCACAATGACGGATAAGATGACACG
>JBAUIA010000416.1:0-3103 GCA_049680565.1 Phototrophicaceae bacterium | reverse complement strand
AACGTGATATTATCTTAGAGCGCTGGCAACAGAAAATAGTCGATCAATATCCCCTAGAATTTTTTAGAGGCTTGTATCACTCTGATGGCTCACGCTCGCAGAATATCGTCAAAGGTAGAAATTATCCACGTTATACATTCTCAAATGTGAGTGACGATATTCGTAAATTATTCACCGATACCACTGAAAAACTGGGTTTATCATGGACGACAGCCAACGCACGTAATGTAGCAATTTCACGCCGTAACGATGTGGCATGGCTAGATCGTCATATTGGTGCGAAATCTTAATCTATGATTTTACGAAACTAAATTATCCAACCACAAAAATAATGCCTCAGTCGCTTTCTCTCGTACATCAGCACGTGATAAAAATAAATCATGCTGCCCATCTACAATTTCAATATGAGTCACACGATCCCCCAGATATTTTATATGTGCGCACATATGCTCAACATTGAGGATGGTATCTGCTGTTTGATACACAGGAGTCCAAGAACTGGCTTGATACGATTTATCTGATGACATCATTAAGATAGGGCAATCAATCGTTAAACCTTCTCGCACACACTGATGCGCTTTGTTAATCGCACGCACCCATCCTGAATAAATAGGGAATCCCGTTAAAGGTCGCCACGCTTTATTCATGTACCATTCGCCATGATAATCCTCATACAGGCTCAAAAAATAAGGGACAGGCTTATTATCTTCTAAGGCTAAAAATGGAAAAACTGCGCCCATTGTCCCCAAAATAGGTATTGCGCGTTTAGCCATAGCAGGTAAATACCAATCGAAAAATGGACTATTGAGGACTAAGCCATCAACTCGATTGCGGTATGTGCCAGAGGTTGCATACAAACTTGCTATTAAACCTCCTGTAGAATGCCCTTTTAAAACTAAGCGCTCAATATGATGTTGCGCTGTGATAATCTGAATGGCATCATCAATTTCAGGGAAATATTCTTCTAATGATTTACAAAAATTCGCATGGTGATGCGGACGCAATGAGCGCCCATATTTACGTAAATCAAGCGCATAGAAATGATAGCCATGTGCATTGAAGGCTTCTGCAAGATGAGTTTGGAAGAAATAATCACCATAACCATGAATATAAAGCACCGCCTGTTGCGTAGGTGATGCTGATTCATGTCGGATGAGCGTTGCTTCTACTGTGCCGTCGTAATCATCAGGATATTGTAATGTTAAACAATCAAATCCTGCTAACTCTGTATCAACCATCCAGTTGAGTGCTTGTGTTTCCACGATGTATGTAACTTTCAAAAATTAATCACAATCGAGTGTAATTATAAGAACAGATATGAATAACGTACACGGCTTAAATGAATAATCGCTATGTAAAGGTGAAACAGGACATTTGTTGGATAGTGAGATTGATAATGTTTGGTTACAATCAAATCACTTTATAAAAATTATGCCGTGTCATATCTGAGAGGGTGTGTGCAAATGCGAATTAATACTAGGCAATATGGTCTACTATGTATTGGGATTATCATCAGCCTAATACTGCTGATGTTGCCAATGACCCTTATTGCTCAAGAGGCAACACCGACACCTGCACCTGACGATGCCCCCTTAGAAGCGCCTCCGCGTGTGGATGTATCGCCCTTGGCACGCGACGAAGAAATTGAAACACGCCTTGAAGATATTCTGCTAGCGACAGGCTGGTTTATTAGCCCTGATGTTCGTGTTCAAGATGGTGTGGTTTTTATCACTGGACAAACTGAAACCACCGAGTTCAAAACATGGGCAGGCGATCTGGCACGTAATACGCAAGATGTCGCTGCTGTTGTGAATCAATTACAGGTCATCGAACCGCCTTTACTCGACTTTGATCCGCTTTGGGCAGGTTTACGCGATCAAGGGCGCACCATTCTACGCGCTATTCCCTTAATCGGATTTAGCATCATCATCCTGTTTTTTGCATGGATAGGTTCAGGAATGATTTCACGCTCATCACGCCAATATTTAGCCAATCGCAAAGTGAATGTTTTACTGCGGAATGTTATCTCGCGTGTGGTGGGTGTTTTCGTATTTTTAATTGGATTGTACGTCATTTTCCAAGTAGCAGGCTGGACAAATATCGCCTTCACAATTTTAGGGGGTACAGGCTTAATCGGTCTGATTCTCGGTATCGCCTTCCGTGATATTAGCGAAAATTTTCTTGCCAGTATTTTCTTGAGTGTACAAAACCCATTCAATGTAGGTGATCTCGTTCTCATTGATGGCATTGAAGGCTTCGTTCAGCGTATGACCACGCGTACCACAATTTTGATGACACCCGCAGGGAATCATGTACAGATTCCAAATTCAACGGTCTATAAAAGTAATATTCATAATTACACCAGTAATCCCAATCGACGGATTGATTTTATTGTTGGGATTGGTTACGACGATTCCATTGCTATCGCACAAGAAACGATCCTCAAAGTGCTGCAAGATCATCCTGCGGTGATGAATGACCCTGAAATGTTAGTCCTAGTGGATAGCTTAGGCAGTGCAACCGTCAATCTTCAAATTTACTTCTGGTTGGATGGCACACAACATAGTTGGTTAAAAGTGAAATCGTCCGTTATTCGCTTGGTCAAACGTGCGATTGAAGATGCTGGTATCTCGATGCCAGATGAAGCCCGTGAAATGATCTTCCCGAATGGTGTACCTGTGACGATCATCAGTGATGATAAGGTTGCCTCACAAGGCAAGCCATCAGACACGAAAAATATACAATTGCAACCGATTGAAGATAATACCGTATCAACGCAAGCAGAAGGCGGATTACGCAGTGAAGCGGGTGATATTGAATCACAAGCGCGTCAATCGCGCACCCCTGAATCAGGTGAAAATTTACTCTCTGCCGAAGAGGCATAAATAAGTTGGATGTGACGCATTTTTGAGAAAAACTGTGGGGCGAGATTAGTGTATCTTCAAGCACCAAGCTGAGCAATTAAAAGAGCTTTCATTCAACACAGAAGGTTCAAAACCTTCTGCTAGCCTATTTGTAAACCCAATAAATGGGTTCTTTTTAGCAGATGTTCACTAAACAATAGCTAATAGTTTTGAAATTTTGGCACGAAAAAATAGTCTTT
>JBAUIA010000415.1:0-24674 GCA_049680565.1 Phototrophicaceae bacterium | reverse complement strand
GACTATGTTTATCTATTTCGGGCATTCTATCATCGACTTTGCAGAATATGTAAATAATAATATCTTCTGTAGTCACGGCTCTGTTCCCTAACTTGTGTTTTCGTCAACTCAAGTTTAGTTCACTGTCTCTGACTTTCAACTAGCACTATTGGTTATATAATCTGCCACAGCTTGTGCTAGTATCGCATTCCCACGCGGATTAAGGTGCATATCATCACTGAAATAGAGCGCTTCGCCTGTATCCGCAACAGCGACAAGATCATCATAAGCATCGTAACAAGTCAGTGAGAGCTCCGCGCACAAATCAAGCATGGCATCACGCGCTGATTGCAAACGATTGACAGCCTCTTCACCCATCACAGGTGCAGTCACATCCCGATACACTTCTTCACGGGTTGGGATAATCACAATCACTAAATTGCCATTGAGATTATCGGCAATATCTTGGGCGCTGATGAAGGCTTCGCGGGAATACGCATAGCCAATTTGGTTAATCTCGCGTGACATATCGAGCGCGGTTTGTTCGTATTCACCACCGAATTGCAAAACGTTATTATCACCATAAGTTGCACGATAGGGCTTCACAAACAAGGCTTCGCTATCAGGCACACCCACAAATTGACCTGTAATCAATGTTTGAGCGACAGCCAATAATGCGCTCGGTTGACGGACAACATTTTTGCCTGAATCCTCGCTTTCGGGGGCTTCGACTTCATCACGGAAAACAGCCAATCCATAATCATCATTAAAATCATTCCCGAAAAATTGCCAAATAATTAATGGCTCAGGATTGGTTTCTAAGAGAGGTACGCCAAAATCACGCAAAATCCGTAAATGGCTGGTCGTGCCTGTCACAGGTTGGCTCAGGTTGACGATGCCTAAGTCTGTTTGTGTTGCTAATTGATCGACCCAACAATCGGCACGTTCGGTAAAACACATGCCAAAACTATCTCCGACAACGACTGCATCCACAAAATAATCTACAGGATCAGTGCGGAATCCAATGCCCGCGTTTTCCCATAATTCAACCGTACTCATACGAAAACTCACTGTCGGACTGCCATATTGCAAGGCATCATCAATATCAGGGCGCAATGACCAATAATGATCGATATTTTGTTGCCATGCTTGTGTCCATTCTTCCTGATACGGTTGCCCTGTTGTCACCCAACGGACAGCCACACCGACAGCGCCCGGTAAACTCGGCGCAAACACACGCAATAGAATTTCCAATAAGACCGCAATAATTATCAGATTGATTAGGATGATGCCTGTAATTTGTGCTAGTTTTTTCATGATATTATGACCATTTTTCAAGATAGATGATGACTCGTTTAATAGGGTAGCTTGTGCTAAGTGCCAGTTTACCAGAGGATTGAACAATAGATTGATACTTAATCATTAGTCGTATGGTAGGAGCATAAATTGGGACAAGTTCTATAGTTAGCATTTCCCTTCGTGTTCTTCGTGACTTCGTGGCGATGCTATTTATCCTAGACATGCCGTTGGTTGCCACGACGATAAAGGTTTGAGAAATAGCGATACGCATCTCTTGTCGATTAACCTACGTTGTTTGACTTGCATCCCCTAAGATGTGATATAGTAAATCAGTAGTCCATTGAATTGATGGAGTTTTTAAAAGTGATCTATTTTAAGAAAAAATCATGGCGCATCGTGATGATGTTTGCCGCCCTTGCCTTTTTCCTCGTATGGATAGGTAATCCTGTGGTCAATAATCAGCCACAACTCAGCAATACGACGGTGTCATCTATTTTGCATGATTACCAAGCAAATGGAGCGCCCGATGGTACAATTATCCGCGATACAGGCATTTTAACGGTGCTATTTGGGGATATGCAAGAAACAGAAGGTGCTAACACCATCACGACACTCTTCACCAATGATGAAGGTGAAATGATGGAAGTTAATACCAGTCAGCCAACGGAATTACTCGCCTTTAATGGCGATACCGTCAGCATTGACTATGTAACCGACGCATCATCGGCACAAGGTGAATTTGCATTACAACACATCACCATCAGCAACATTACACTTGCACCGAGTGATGATCTGCAAGCAGCCGTAACGGGTAATACACGCTGGGTCAATGTCGCTTGCCGTTTTGGCGATATGGACGATACCCCACGCGAAATGGAATACTTTGAAAGTATCCTCGTCAATGAAGCTCCCGGTATGGATGACTACTGGCGCGAAACTTCCGCTCAAGTTGTTGATATTGAAGGCTCAGGTGCATTTGGTTGGTATGATCTCCCACGTTCAAAATCTGAGTATTTACGGATGGCAGCAGCCAATACCAGTACTGCACTCCGCACCTTGATGACCGATTGCACCAATGCAGCCCGTCAGCAAGATAATGTTGATTTCACGCAATATGGTGGCATCAATATGATGCTCAACGATACCTTCGGCTGTTGTGCATGGGGTGGACGGATGGCACTCAATATTGATGGTCAAAACTTGAGTTTCCGTACCACTTGGTTACCGCCTTGGGCATTCAATTCCTTGCATGTTATCGCTCATGAAATGGGACATGGTTGGGGCTTACCACATTCATCAGGTCCTTATGGCAAAGTCTATGATAGTGCATGGGATGTAATGAGTGGTGGCAATAGTAACCATACCGCAGCCATTTGCCGTGTGGGTAGTGAACCACTCGGATGCTGGCAAGTCGGTACAATTGGTTTCCATTTAGCTATGCTCGGTTGGATTCCTGAAGAACAGATGGTGGTTGTGAATCGTGGTGAAACAGCGACGATTGAAATTGACCCACTGACAACCCTCGGCGATAGTGATGGCAATATGGTCATCTTTGTTCCGATTAGTGGCAATACCTTCTACACCGTCGAAACACGGGCATTCATTGATTATGACCGTAATCTCCCCGGTGAAGCGGTGATCTTACACCAAGTTGTTCCGGGACGTGCCTCACCAGCGCATGTTGTCGATGCCGATAACAATGGTAATCCTAATGATGAAGGCGCAATGTGGCGTGTCGGCGAAACCTTCACCGATAATCGCGCAAACATCAGCATTGAAGTGCTATCCAACAATGGCAACACCGTCACCGTTCGCATCACAAACGGTAAATAAGATACTAGGGGGGAGGATATAAAATCCTTCCCTCAATATTTCGCTGCCCTCCTCATACCTAATCTCATGTGCAAAATTACCCCATTCCTATCTCAAAATGCTATATAGTTGGCGAAATTTGTATTGAGTAATATACTGAAATGTAATTCTTGTCTCAATACATTGCGATAGAACATGAATAGCAATCAGCCAAATAATCACTTAATTGAGGAAATAGACGATGGCAATAAGACCCCAAGCGCATGACGAAGCCGTTATGCCAAGTGATAGAAGTGATGTATTTATTTCATACAATCATGCGTCATCCAAGCCATTTGCGAAACAACTTGTAAACCGTCTTAAATCTGAAAATCTCGAAGTTTGGTTTGATGAAGAAGATATTCCTGCAGGTGTTGATTTTGTGGATACTTTCCTCAAAGGAGTCGAAGGGGCTAATACGGTTGTTTTGATTTTAACTCATGCGTATCTCGACTCGAAAAATTGTATACGTGAGATGGAAAAAGCGCGTGAATTTAATAAGCGCATTATGCTTGCTATTCATGAGCCTGATTTTAGTAAATTTGGCGAATTACCAGCAGATATTAGCCGAATTAATGCTATTTTTTTCTGCGAACGTCCCGCAAAGCCTTTTGATTTTGACAAGGCATGTAACGAATTACTGGTTGCGATCAAGCGCGACCCCGAACATGCACGCCAACACACGAATTATCTTGTGCGTGCCAAGGAATGGCAAACAAACGACCGTCATGAGAGCTATCTCCTATTAGGCGATGCTATTGCAGAAGCTGAAAATTGGCGTGATACCGAAGTCAAAATCTCGCCGTTTCCGACCCAAGACCAACTTAATTATATTCGCATCAGCCGTGAAGAACAAACCAAGCGTGATGCTGCCCAACAAAAACTGCAAGCGCAAGCTACCAGACGACAACGTAATTTTATGGTACTACTTTTTGTTGGTATGCTAGGTATTCTGATCTATTTGTTGAGTGTCGGTGTACAACTTAATAATAGAAATCAACTTCTCCAAGAAAAGCGTATTGATGATACCGCCTCAGCAGCACAGATGATTTTAATAGATAATTTTATTGCATTACAATCTACTAGCGCTGATGACGCTATACTCGCAGAGCATCAGGAGGATATAGACTTACTCGCTTTTCTTTATCCCACGATAAATATCTATACAACGACACTTGATTTTGAAATTTTAGCAGATAGTGATGCACGCATTTTGCCAACGACAGAAATTGGTGAGGTTTATCAGAGCGCCGTTATTGATTCTGAGAACTATAGCCGTTATTTTGAGATTCCATCTGTGCTATATGAAGACTTTGAGTCTATTGAGGTTACGGATGGTATCACCCTTGATTCTTTTCGGGTTGCTTACGATGAACTTACAGATACGCAGGGTGCTGTCGTTGGCTATTTGGTGCTAGAGATTGCAAACCCCATAGAAAATATTATAGATAATCTATTTGGATCGCTTATTATTATGGGTTTGATTTATATCGCTTTAATGATTATCTATATCGTCATATTCTTTAGAAGTAGACTTCGCCTTTTGATGGAAAATAGGCGAATACGTCGTGAGAAGCATACCCAAGACTTGAAAATAGTTAATCCATAGATGATGTCAGCAGAATCAAATATATACCACTTGCTTGCGAAACTCGGTATAATGTGGTCATGGGAAAACAAACAACACACACACATCCAAGTCACTATCTCTATATCGTGCAGCAAGTCTGCTTGACGATCTTATTCGCAGCAGCCGTTTTATCAGCCTTGATGCTGATTGTTGTTGCGGTCATCTTATCTGCGCCTTTATTTATCATGATGAGCGCAATCGTCCTCTTTTTATCATTATTTATCGTGATGGGTATGGTCAATACACCGCCGATTATGATTAGCGATGAGGGGATTACCTTAAAGCGATTTATTGGGGATGATCGCCTGATTACATGGGATGCTATCCAAGAAGTTGCACCCTATCCACTATTGCCACAAGCCAACCAAGAAATCCTCAAGCAATATATGATCGGGCGCAAGAAATACCGTGCTGCGGAGGGCATCATGCTGATTGTGCCATCTTTGCCATTTGCCTACAAAGTAGCTAGTTTTTTAGCAGGCGAAAAAGGCGCACCGATTGTGGCATTCACCAATCGCACCCATCAAGATTACGATACCCTCAGCAAGCGCATCCTACATCACGCTGCTCATGCTGTCCGCGAAATATTATTAGCAGAGGAATAAATCATGTTGCCAGAAACCTACAAAAAGATCATTGTCACCCAACGCGGAAAAGATCCGCATCAATGCCTTAAAGTTGTTGAAGTCCCTCTCAGCCAACCGCACACCCATGACATCTTAGTTAAAAATCACTATGCAGGGGTCAATGCTTTGGATATTGGGCGCATGATGGGTTTAGATGTGCATCATCCGACCCCTCCTTTTGATTTTGGTATTGAAGCGGTTGGGGAAGTGATGGCAGTAGGGCAACGTGTGAAAGATTATAAAGTCGGTGATACCGTTGTGACGGTTTTGCCTAGCAATGGTTTCCGTGAATATAGCATCATTGACCATAATTTTGCAGGCAAAGTACCGGGGCTTGACCCCAAGTATGTAGGAGTTTATATCGGTGGAACAACCGCAAAAATTGCCTTAGAATTTATTGCTGATATTCAAGTCAATGAAACTGTGATGGTGACATCGGCATTGGGTGAAAGCGGACATTTCGCGGTGCAATTAGCAAAATTACAAGGTTGTCATGTGGTGGGTACATGCGCCAATGATGCCGAAGCAGCAATCCTCAAACAAATTGGTGTTGATCGTATCATCATCCGTGATAAAGAAGATGTGGCACAGGTTTTACATGATGAATACAGTCATATGCTCAATGTTGTGTATGATACGATAGGCGGTGAAATCCTTGATGCGTGTATTGATAACACTGCACCACGCGCACGGATTATCCTTGCAAATGCACTCCATGAGCAATTACGTGGCGCAGCCATGACGCACTCAATTGATCTGTATCATAAAATTATTCGTCGTAGTGTGTCACTCATTGGTATGAATCTCAATGATTATGCGAATGCTGTACCGCTAGAAGGTCTCAAGTTAATTGATAAAATCCAACTCGGAGAGATTCAATCCATCGTTGATCCACACTTATTTACAGGGATTGAGTCTGTGCCTGATGCCTTAGCCCATCTGATAAGTGGGCAAGCACGCGGTAAAGTGGTTGTCAAACTATAGAGGGAGCATCTACGATGTCTGCTGAAGTTACAGTTCAGGTACTTTCTGCACGCGATGAAGTGCTTGGCAATACGCTAAGTCGCTTGCGGGATTTTGTATCACACGCAGGCAGCAGCGCAGGACTTGCACCACGCGCAATCTATAACCTCAAGTTAGCCATTGATGAAATTGCAACCAATATCGTCATGTATGCCTACCCGAATAGCAGCGCTGATGACCTCATCACTGTGACATCACGCTTGTTTGCAGACCGCCTCGAAATTATGCTCGAAGATACAGGGATTGCTTATAATCCACGCCAGCATCACACTCATAATCACTTTGATAATCCGCTAGAAACCCGTAAAATTGGCGGTTTAGGGATTTTCTTTGCGCTCAATAGTGTCGATGAATTTAGCTATCAGCATGAAAATGGCTACAATCGTAATGTGTTCACCATGTATCGCCCACTGAGCAAAACCAAGTCTGAGACAGATTGCGATATTTTATTCTATAGTCAGCGCGATAGCGATCATATTGTTAAGCAACTGACGCAAACAGGTTATACGCTCAAGCAATCTAGCATTCCACAACAGCATCTCAATTGGTTACGCCATTTCCATTGTGATCTCCTGATTATTGACCAAGACATCGTTCCTAAGGATGTCTTTCGCTTCCTCAAGCGGATTCGGGTGGTCAGTGATAATCCTGATATGCCAATTCTCGTGATTGCTTCCGATAGTGCCTTTATTTCACGCTGCATGGAATTAGGCGCAAATGATTTTTTGCTCGCCCCACTTGATCCTCTCTTACTGAATTTACGCATTCGCACGATGATTAAGCAATCGCAAGCAGCCGCTAAAATCCGCATTCAAAAATTAGCCCAACATATCAAAAATATCTTGCTGAGTGATCGTCCACAATTGCGCTTCGGGCGAGATATGGATATTAACCAATATTTAGAACACGTCCTATCCGAAGTACAAGGCATCTATAATGCCGATGCTGGCACAGTCTATCTCAAAACGGATGATGATGCGCTGCATTTTGCTGTGATGCACACCGAATCACTTGGGATTAGATCAGGCGGAACATCGGAGCAACGCCTCGATATACCGACCATTCATCTATATTTGGAAGATGGCTCACAAAATCATCATCATGTCGCAGCGCATGTTGTACATAGCGCAAAAACGATCAATATCAGTGATATTTATGAAGATAAGCAATTTGATTTTTCAGGGACACGCTGGTTTGATGCTCATAATCAGTATCGTTCAATCTCAACCTTAACTGTGCCGTTAAAAGATCATGATGATGAAGTCGTGGGGGTCATTCAATTGATTAATGCCCAAGATGAAAGTGGGCATGTTGTGCCATTTGATAGCTCGCAACAAATGATGGTCGAGGCATTATCTGCTCATACGGCTGTGATTCTCAGCAATTATCGTTTGCTACAACGGCAATCCGTCTTGAGTACGATTGAAAATGATTTACGAATTGGACGACAGATTCAGCGTGACTTTATGCCGAAAGACATCCCACAAACAGAGGGTTGGTCAATTGATGCACGCTTTTACCCTGCGCGTGAAGTTGCAGGTGATTTTTTCGATATTTTCATCATGGGCGATTACACCGTTCTCATTTTGGCAGATGTTTGTGATAAAGGGGTCGGTGCAGCCTTATTCATGGCATTGATTCGCAGCCTATTACGTGCCTTCTTATCCCAAGGGCGTGAACTTATCATGTCGCTGCCAGAAGAAGCACGCACGCCGGATAATCTCCGCAATGAATTACGCAAAGTCATTCAAAATACCAATGATTATATTATTGAGCATCATTATGAATTGACCATGTTTGCGACCTTATTTATCAGCGTGCTACACACCGCAACAGGGCGCATGTATTACATCAATGGCGGACATGCACCGACACCGATTTTACAGCGTGCATCGGGTGTTATTGAGCGCCTCATACCCACAGGACCTGCGGTGGGGATGTTTGATGATGCGTGGTTTGATGTGAAGAGCATCCGCCTCGAAGCAGGAGATTTACTATTTGCTTTCACTGACGGTGTTAATGATGCACGCAATCAACATAATGAATTACTTGGTGAAGATGATGTATTGGCATTAGTTGCGGAGGCAAAATCTGTTGATGACCTGCTGACACAATTAACAGACCATGTATTTAACCAGATTGGCAGTGGTATTCAATTCGATGATATGACTTTTTGGGCAGTCGCCCGTGACGCTATCAGAGATATATTATAAAAGTTAAAGCTGTTGTTGTGCTATACTTTTATCATAAATAGACTATAATTCGCCCTTCATTTGAAACCGATAAAAATTATAAGGCACAATAGTAATGATTGAGATGATCTTGAAAAGCATGGATAATCAACTGGTTCTCGTTGACGTTGGTGCTTCTGGCGAACCACCAAAGATATGGAAACAAATTGGATCATCTTCAACATATGTCGGTTTTGATCCTGATGAACGTGAAATGATAGAAGTTCATAGTGACTTTTTCAAAAGACATATCATTATCAATAAAGCCGTAATGCCCAATGCAGGTCACGTTAAATTTTACCTCACACAATCACCTTATTGTTCGAGTACCTTACCGCCTGATCTGACCAGTTTACAAGATTATATTTATTCCGATCTCTTTGTTGTTACCTCAGAGGCGACAGTATCTGCAACAACTTTAGATGATGCTATCGCAGTGCATGATTTAAAACAAATTGATTGGTTGAAAACTGATTCTCAAGGGATTGACTTACAAATCTATAAAAGCATGTCCGATCAATTGCGCAACAAAGTAATGGCACTTGATGTTGAACCGGGGTTATTACATGCCTATCAAGGGGAAGATTTATTTCCTGCTGTTCATATGGAATTATTAAATAACGGTTTTTGGTTATCTGGGCTTCAAACAGAAGGCACTATCCGAATGAAGCGCAAAACAATGCATGATCTTAACTTACAAGAAGACACTATCATCAAAGCCAGTAAGATGGCACCGGGTTGGCTAGAGGCAAGATATTTACGAACATTAGACTGGCTAGAAACACACGAAATGTCTCGACGTGAATATATGGTCTTATTTGTTTTTAGTGTGATGCAGAGACACTATGGCTATGCACTTGATATTTTACAACAATATCAAGATTTATTTGGAGAAGACCCAATCTTAAAGCAAGCACAGGTCGATACTGTAGCACTAATTCATCAACTTGCACAAGATGATCGCAACAAATCATCCTTAGCTAGACGTATTAAAAATCGTATCAGGCGCGTGTTATCATAAAAACGATAGTATGTTTTTTGTTTCACTCAGTCGGACTTTTCGTTCGCCTATTTCGCCCGTATACTAACGACATAACCTAATCGAAAAAAGGATAAATCTCATGGCAGAGTCTCTTTCGGCAGAATTACTGAGTATCTTACGGTGTCCAGAGGCGGTTCATTATACCGATAAAGGCGATAATCCCGGTACGCTTGAACTCGTGCAAGATAATAACTGGCTCTATTGCGCGGATAGTGGGTATAAATACCCGATTCGGCAAGGTATTCCTGTAATGCTGATTGATGAAGGCAAAAAATGGAAAGATACCGATGTAGCTGATTTACCTGTACCGCCCCCTGCTGAATAAACAATTCATCATGTAGAGGACACCCTGTGAAGGTGTCCTTAGATGCCTAAGTTGATAAGGGCTTATTTTTTCTCGCGTTTAAAGGCAACTTTTGCCCCATCCGTGACCCATTCAAAGGCGACGAGTTCCCAACCTGCATCCCCATATTTATTGAGCTTATCGGTAAAACGATCCGCATCAAGATGAGTATCCATCTCTGAACCCTCTTCTGCCACTTTGCTATCTGTTACAAAAACAACCAGATATTCCCACTTCATAATGTACCTCCAATAGTGTGCTTAAATAATGAATGCTATCAATAATCACCCTGATGCCCCAATGGTATCTGCAATACCATACAGTGCTTGCTTGTAGTATACCTAAGATAGGCTGCACGCAAAACAATCTTGCTACAGTATAAATATCTATGCTAAGTTACAATCAATACTCTTATTCTATGTGCATTTACGTGTAGTACCGAATTAATTATGGGTGAAATTATCATTATGACCAGCCATTATCCCGATACCAACATTCCGATTGTACCCATGAATCCTGAAATCCATCCTCATAAAATCTTGTTTTCAATTTGGGATCGAGAGGCGATGATGGCAGCGACAACCGATCAGTTAATCATTATCGGACGTGATAATGATGATGACGCAGTGGTTGTTGATTTATCCAGTCATCATGGGCGCTTGCTAGGGGTATCACGTCGTCATGCTGTGATTTTCTTGACCGAAACAGGTGTAGGATTGCGCGATTTAGATAGTGCCAATGGCACAAGCTGTAACGGTACTATCGTCGGTAATGGGATGACTTATGATTTGCAAGATGGCGACAAAATAAAATTAGGAGGTTTAAGCATCAGTCTTTATTTTTCTGACGAATCATGAGCCTGTATATCCCCTGTCTAGGGGAGCTTGTATCACACTGATGCGTGATGTGGTCTGTAAGCAATCGGATTAAGATAAAGCTATGATGTTGACTGAATCTGATTGAGGATTAAATGATGAAAACAGAACTAAATGGGACAATTGTATTAAGAATAGCCACAAGTTTGATCGGTTTATTGTTGCTATTTCAAGGTGAGTTTATGATGGCTTTATTCATGTTTTTGCTCATTGGTGGGATTGAATGGCACGGCAATAGCAAGAATTCAGAGACTAATGATGGAGAATTATAAGCGCGTCAGGTAATGATAATCACACACTAAAGCACACTCTTTAGGGGAGTATACTTTAGCTTATATACTAGGTTCAACAAAATTAGGCTTGGTGAGCCGATGTGCCTTTGGTGCGGTCTTGCCCTTGCCATGTGTAGCTATCACCACGAATGAAGGCTTCGACCATAGCGCGTGCAACCTCATCATCAGGCTGAATCGGTGGTGATTTGAAGAAGTAGCTACTAGGGGCTTCGATTGCACCACTCAAACCACGATCAAGGGCAATCTTCGCACAGCGTACTGCATCAATGATAACACCTGCGCTATTAGGGCTATCCCACACTTCTAGTTTGAGTTCAATATTGAGCGGTACATCACCAAAGCTACGACCTTCTAAGCGGATATGCGCCCATTTGCGGTCTGTTAACCAAGGAACATAATCACTGGGACCGATGTAGACATTGTCATCGTCAAATTCATACGGTAATTGACTCGTCACGCTATTAGTTTTGCTAATTTTTTTACTTTCAAGGCGCGAACGATCCAGCATATTGTAGAAATCCATATTACCGCCCACATTCAATTGGCTGGTACGTTCGAGTTTTACACCACGCGCAGTGAAGAGGTTGGTCAAGACACGATGCACAATCGTTGCACCCACTTGTGATTTAATATCATCGCCGATAACAGGTAAGCCTGCTTCTTCAAAACGACCTTGCCAATATTTTTCACGGGAGATAAATACAGGAATCGCATTGACGAATGCACAACCTGCTGCAAGGATTTGCTCGACATAATTTTTAGTGGCTTTTTCGCTACCAACAGGCAAATAATTGACCACAACATCCGTTTTCGTATCAATTAGCAATTGGGTGAGATTAACAGGCTCACCCTCAGCTTCTGTAATTTTGTGGGTGAGATATGTCCCCAAACCATCTAAGGTTTCTCCACGCATCACTGTCACACCCAGATGCTGTACATCTGCAAACTTAATGGTGTTATTCTGCCCACTCCAGATGGCTTCGCTGAGGTCTTTGCCGACTTTTTCGACATCAACATCTATAGCCGCACTAAATTCAATATTACCAATATGATATGCCCCTAAGGTTGCGTGCATTACACCGGGGATAAATTCATCCTCACCTGCATTTTTATAATATTCAACGCCTTGTATCAGCGAATTTGCACAATTACCCACTCCAATAATAGCGACGCGCACGGGTTTATCACCCATATAAAACTCCTAAGTTTTGAAATAGATCAAGTGAATAGTATATTACAATGTCCCAAAGTATCAGAGTCGTAGTTATCACTAAATCTTACAAATTTATGTAAATTATCGGGTAATTTGAATAAGCTATTCAACTATTATTTATGCAAGATCAATTTCTTAATTAATAATTGATATGTTAAGAATTATAATTAATTCAACAATGGAAAGCACAGGTTTAGGTATCATTTAAAGGAAAACTATCATGGCAGCAGTCAGCGTTAATGAGAGTAAAAACATCATCAGCCACGCCATCAATAATCGCCTCAATACCCTTACATTGGGGATGAGTTACCTTGAAAGTAGCAGTTCGCAAGAAGCAAAAACGATTGTGCGTTCACTCAAAATGGAATTGCGTGATTTACAAGAATTAATTGAGCAACTCAAGCATCACAATCTCTAATCAAAGAGTTGCGCGACAGTCAACATAAATTGACCCTCTGATAAATAGCCATTCACCCGTACTTGATATGTACCATCTATGGGTAAGGTTAATGTGAGTTGTGGATTCAGTGAATTCGCCGTATCATCTGCTTCGGCAATGATGTCGCCTTCTGGATTGAGAACTGCAATCACAGGATCAAGTACACTATCCACTGATGCAATCGCGTCAATACGGATTTTTTGCCCTGCTTGCCCTTGAAACGCATAAAATTGATATTGCCCCTCACGAACACTATCGTTCACCACCAAAACATTCGTTAATGCAGGAATCGCCGTCGCAGGTGGCGCAAGATTGACGTAATTCCACAATACGGTATACCCACCTATATGCGTGCCTGTCTCATCGAAAATACGCAATAAATATGTCGCTGGCTCGATAATTTCCGCTAATTGTAATAATGCAGCCGTCGCCACACCGCCATCATCATCGGTATAGAGAACATCGCCATTGGCATTAACAAGCTGAATAACAGGATCAAAAATGGCATCGTTAGGACTCACGGCAATGGATACAACATCACGCGGATTAAGCGGTAATTGCCAAATATGACGGGTTCCGACTTCGCTTATTTCTGCAATCACTTGTGATCCTGATACCAAAACACCTTGATAGGCATCACGCACTGTTGCACCGCGTCCAAATGAAATCAAAAATTGTCCGATGGTGTTAGCTTCTGCGGTGACAATGACAATATGAGCGCCTGTTTGGGCAATGATTAAGCCATTGGCAACGGCTGCTCCATCTGCATTGCTGTTTGTAGCGCTTGCAAGTGTTAATTGTGCGCCTTCGGGGTCAAATACTTCAAATTGTGGAATAATGTCCGAGCCAGCCAATGGTTCAACCACCATACTGATACGTTCGCCAGCTTCCGCAAAAAATGAAAATCGTTGGAAGTCACCCACGCGTGTTATCGAATTGAGCGCAGGCACATGATCGCTGAGGCGTTGGTCAGGGGCAGCAAAGCGCACAATCGGGGTTTCGTAAGGTGCAACGCTGGTTGGGGCGATTGTGGGTAAAGCATTGGCTTCAATAACAACGGGTTCATTGATAAATACCAAGGTGTAATCGCCAAATAAACCCTTACCATCCACTTGTACACTGTATAAGCCATCCGTCGGCAAATATAAATTGAGTAAGCGAGCGTTATTATTGCCTAAACTGTTATCATCCATTGCCAATAAATTGCCATCAGCATCATAGAAGCGTAGCACAGGATCAAACGTGCCAGCGATGCGGTATAACTCAAAATTGATAATATCGCCTGCTGTGCCTTGAATCGTATAGATATGCTGCGGAGAGCGCGAGGTGAGTAATTCGGCATAATCACGCGATACCGTGAGCGTGGTGATAAATTCACCTAAGCTACTAAACGGTGGCGTGGGGGTTGGTACACCGACAATTTGTGGTCTAGGGGTTGGTATGGCATCAGCAGGGTTTTGACGATCTGTATAGCCAAGTCCGATGTCATATGAGCCAATACCATTGACACGATCAATCCGCACCCGATAGAGATCATCGGCGGGTAATTGAATTTCAATGCTGTTATCACCCTGTGCAAGAATCGTGTCCCCTTGTAGCACGGTCAATTGCACATTAACGCTACGCGTCACGATCCGAATGAAGATGTTATCACCTGCGAACCCACCAAATTGCCAATAATCAGTGACATCATCCCCATTAAGTTGATCTGTTTCGGTTTGCCAAAAGAATAAAGGCAGCACTTCATCAGGTGAGGGAACAAAAGTGGGTAAGACATCAGGTGCAGTATTTGTGGGGATACAGCCAACCAGTAAAAATATGAGTATGAGCAAACGACGCATAACACCTACAATTTCTTCATGATTACGATTCAAGTTTAGTAATCATGACGCAGGCTGGCGAATGTTGCAACTCTATTTTAGGGAGAAATCGGTTTTTAGCGATTTTGCATTTCAGCTAATTCTTGTTCCAGTTCAATTCGACGCGCTTCACTGGCATTACGCCCTGCTTCCATCGCATCTTCAAAATGAGCTTTGAGATTTTCACGTAATTCTTTACCACTAACAGGCGCAAATAAGGTCACGAAAGCCACTGCTGATCCGATACCCATTGCTAATCCAATAAACATGCTCAGTAGACGACGCATTACCATCCTGCTTTCTCTATGATTTACTAGCCATAACTATAGCACGGAGCGATTATTCACTCTATAGGCGGTCTTGACTATCTTTTAGACATCGCAAAAATGCCCAAAAGATAGTCAGGAGCGCGTAGCAATTATGCCTCTACTGGGTGCTTGAGTGTTTTTCCTTGGGATGACACATGGTACAACTTGGCATAGTATCCATTTAAGCGCAGCAAATCTTGATGCGTGCCTTCTTCTTGGATACCGTCCTGATTGAGTAGCACAATCCGATCTGCATTTTGGATGGTTGATAAACGATGAGCGATCACGATGGTTGTGCGATTCGCTGTTAAGATTTCCATGGATGCTTGCACAGCTTTTTCACTGTCATTATCTAATGCGCTGGTCGCTTCATCGAAAATGATAATCGGCGGATTCTTCAAAAAGACACGCGCAATGCTCAAACGTTGTTTTTGTCCGCCTGATAATTTTACGCCCCGTTGTCCAATTGTACTGTCATAACCATGTGGTAAATCCATAATGAAGTCATGAGCATTGGCTTGTTTGGCAGCCTCAATAATTGCCTCGCGGTTTGCACTATGATTGCCATATGCAATGTTTTCTGCAACCGTGCCAGCGAACAAGTACACATCTTGCTGAACAATGCCAATATTGCGCCTTAGTGCATGGAGACGAATGTCTTGGATATTTTTACCATCTAAGAAAATTTCGCCAGCATCAAGCTCATAAAAGCGTGGAATGAGTGAGCATAAGGTTGTTTTTCCAACGCCAGATGCACCCACCAGCGCAATATAGTCACCAGCATTAATCTCTAGCGAAAAATTATGGATGATATTCTGATGCGTATCATTGTATTTAAAATGAACATCCTTAAAGGTAATTTGTCCTGCTACATGATCGAGATTAATAGCATCAGGTGCATCGTTAATTTCGGGCTGCACTGCCATAATCTCCATAAAACGATTAAATCCTGTAATACCTTCTTGATACAAGCGTGAAAAATTAACCGCACGATGAATCGGCTCAATCAGACTACCGACATATAGCACAAAGGTAACTAAATCTGCTAAATCTAAGGTATTTTGCACAATGCTTATGCCCCCAAAGACAATCACTGCAATGGTAATAAGTTGTGTGAAGGCAGTCATGCCACCTGAAAAATAAGAAGAACTGAGATAATCTTCGCGCCGGCTTTCAACAAAGCGATGATTTTCAGTCGCAAATTTTTCTTGTTCAATCGCTTCATTCGCAAAGGATTGCACCACTCGAATCCCTGACAAGGTATCTTCGACTTGGGCGTTCACATCGCCAATACGTTCTTTGCTACGTTGCAATGCTTTATTCATCTTTTTATTGAAGTAGAAGGCATGAAGTGCCATAAAAGGTAAAAAGAGGAAAATAATCAGCGTGAGATTGATATTAATCGTCATCAGTATGATAAACACACCGATAAAATTGAGTAGGGCAATGGTCAGGTCTTCAGGACCGTGATGATACAACTCCGATAACCAGAATAGATCAATAGTTAATCGTGACATCAGTTGTCCTGTTTGTTGCTCATCGTAGAAGCTAAAAGATTGTTTCTGGTAATGGGCAAACAAATCACGGCGCATATCACTTTCCATCATTGCGCCCATCATATGCCCGCGATAATCTACAAACATATTACACGCTGTATGGATGATAACGAGCGCAATCATCACACCAGCCATCAGCGCAATTTGGCGAACTGCATCAGGCGCATTTTCGGCTAAAATATTTTGGGTGATGTATCTAGCACATAAGGGGAGCAAAAGTGCGGTTGCAGATACAATAAATGCACACAGCAAGTCCGCTATTAGCAGTTTCTTATAGGGTTTATAGTACGAGAGAAAGCGCTTGCTACGTGTCCGCAAGTTTATCGTTGAATGTGTCATGCCTATCCTATGCCTTGAGTTAAGTATGGTTATGTTATGGACTGGATACTTAGAGGCAGCAATTATAGGCATAGTGATAATCTTGAAGCATGTTCAAGCAATCAGCCAATAGCATCATACCACCTCACAATAGGGGCATCGGAAAGCTAATTAAGGCTAACGCTTAGAGGAATTTACAACAGGTGAGATAGACGCATCTGCAATCATTTGGCAGATACAATCATGAACTGACGCTAAATCAAATCTAAGGGTGTGCTATTCAGTGCTTCCCGATTGGATAGTTGAGGAAATAATCTGTAGTCGCATAAGTGCTATACCCTTTCTCTAAATGATAATTTGATAGTGAAACAATAGCATAAAGACGTTTCTATGGCAAGCAGAAAAGTTCATAAAGGGTGTAACAATCATTTAGAAGAT
This sequence comes from Phototrophicaceae bacterium, assembly GCA_049680565.1. GTDB lineage: Bacteria > Chloroflexota > Anaerolineae > Aggregatilineales > Phototrophicaceae > JAUZRW01. Next base: position 7,351 of record JBAUIA010000415.1, on the reverse strand, counting down.
CATTGCAACGCTGCAACTTTCGGCTCAAAATCATCGTAATAAATGATATACTACACTGTGTCTATAAATGAGGAAATTATAATGACCACTGATGTCAATTTATACCCAATTTTCGATGCGCGTGTTCGCGCTAATCCACAAGCCATTTACAAGCAAATGCGTGATGAAAACCCGATTTGGAAGGGTATTAGCCAATATGAAAATAACATTTGGTTTTTTACGCGCTACGAAGATGTCGTTAACGTGCTGAAAGATCAGCGCTTTGTCAAAAATGCCCGCAAGAACTTACCCCCCGAAATTGTCAAACGTTATATGCCTGTTGAGGAAGACCCCACATGGGCTGCCATCAATCAACACATGCTCAATTTAGATGCGCCCGATCATACGCGTGTGCGTTCGTTGGTGCATAAAGCCTTTACCCCTAAACGCGTGCGTGATCTTGAACCACGTATTGAACAAATCGCCCAAGATTTGCTAGATGATATGATTACGCGCAATTCAGGTGATTTGATTGAAGATTTTGCCTTTCCATTACCGATTACCGTCATTGCAGAGATGATTGGTGTTGAAAAAGAGCGCCGTGATGATTTCCGCCGTTGGACGCAAGCGCTATTATTTGGCATGAGTGAAGATGAAGGACGACTCGCTGTCATGGAATTGGTGCAATATATTAATGTGCTGATTGAAGAGCGACGTGACCATGATACCGATGATATTCTGAGCGCTTTAGTCCGTCTCGAAGAAGATGGCGATACATTGAGTCATTTGGAACTGATTTCGATGGTTTTCTTATTACTGGTTGCAGGTCACGAAACCACTGTCAATTTAATCGGCAATGGCATGTTATTGCTGATGCAACATCCAGAGCAATTCGCCCAATTACGGGATAATCGTGACTTGATGAAAACGGCTATCGAGGAAATGTTACGCTTTAATGGACCTGTCGAAACAACGACGACCCGCTTTGCATCAGAAGATATTGACGTGGCTGGTGTGACCATACCGATGGGGGATATTGTGCTGCCGTCATTATTAGCAGCGAATCGTGATCCTGCAATCTTCGAGAATCCTGATATGTTCGACATCACCCGTGAGACCAATCCGCATATTGCCTTTGGGCATGGTATTCATTTTTGCTTAGGTGCGCCTTTAGCACGTATGGAAGGCATCATTGCGATTAATGCACTCTTAGACCGTGTTCCTCATATTGCACTCGCTAATGATGTTGAGTCACTCGAATGGAATGAATCGCTGTTATTGCATGGGATGAAAGCCTTACCTGTTACATGGTGATGTGACAAGTTAAAAGAGGATTGGTGTGCCAAATTAGCTAAGGCGACACCAATCCTCTACAAAATGGTGTCATTAATTGCTCTGGTTCACATCTCCCGAACCTGACACATTGACATCGACGGTAGCATCGCCACGATAGTTAATCTCACCTGAGCCACTCACGCGTCCTGTAAGTGCATCGCTAACTGTGATATTGACTGACCCTGAGCCTGAAATACTGACATCAGCCGTTTGTGTTTCGAGATCATAGGCATTAATTTCACTTGAACCCGAAACATCAATAACAACGTTATCAGTCGTTCCAGATACATCAAGATCACCTGCGCCTGATACATTAAGGCGGATTGTGTCTGCGGTGAGTGTGTCTAAATTCACATCGCCCGAGCCACTCACGGATACTGTCATATCATCCGCTTGTATATCGTCAACAGTCATATCCCCAGCCCCACTGACATCAATCGTAAAACGCTCAGTTTCAAGTGATGTAATGGTCATATTGCCCGATCCACTGACGCTGGCAGCGCTTAGGTCAACGACAGTGATTGTGTATGTCATTTCAGTAACATTGCTAATAGCTGTATTGTTTTTTAAGCCGAGATGCAATGTACCATCACGCACTTCAACGAGGACTAAGGCTTGAATGTTTTCATCAGTACGGAGTGTCACGGATTGTTCATCACCCACAGTCACATTAACATCACCAATGCCACTCAGTGAAATACTATCAAAATCGGCTACATCATAGCTTTGCGTGACAACATTGCCATCCCCCGTTACAACAGTACAGGCTGTCAGAAAAACGATCAAACTCATGCTTAGTAAAATCAATAAGCGTTTCATTGTAAAATTCCCCTTTTTTATTATGGTCGATTGCTTACTTATACGTAAAAGCTACCCATAGGTTTTGGAGAAGTATCACAAAGTTATATAAAAAAAGAGCATCCCCGACATGGGATACTCTTTTTTGCCAAACGAATTATCTAATAGCGAAATTTAGCTATCGGTGCTTTCTGCTTCTGTTACCGGTGCAGCATCACATGAACCTACACCTTCGAGGGTGTCGATTACACATTGTGGCAGCAATACATCATCAATGAGATGAACAACACCGTTGCTTGCGAGAATATCGGTTGCAACGAGATCAACTGAACCATTGAGTAATGGTGTACCATCACCACGGAATGTTACAACAATACCATCTTGTTCGGTATCGAGGAGTGTGCCTACAGTAGAGCCACCCAAGAGTTCTAATACGTCTGCTGCGAAGACATCGCCTTCAACAACGTGATAGAGCAATACTTGTGTCAGTAATGCTTGGTTTTCATCTGCAAGCAGATCCGCACGGCTAATACCGTAGTTTGCTTGTAAGAATGCAAACAAGTTATAGAATGCTTGGTTAGTTGGTGCAAATACAGTGAAGTTGCCTTCGCCACTGAGTGTTTCGATGACAGCATCATCAGCATTTTGTACCGCTTGAACGAGTAAGCTCAAACCTGCGCGGTCTTCATCACCACCTGCTGCATTTTCGACTGCAATGTCAACAATTGTGCCGAGGAATTCAAATTCACCAACGGCTGTTTCAACATCAGCAATAGGTGCGCCAACTTGACCGCGACCTGTATGCAATGAAATCACTGCAAATGTTTCACGACCAAGATTGTAGAGGTACGCAACACCTTGTTGGCTACGGCGTGACAATGCAACACCAACACCGAGGTCTGCACCTGCTGGAAGTTGTTCTTGGCTTAAACCTGTGCTGTAACCGATACGTTCGAGGAAGAAGCGAAGTCCGTCTTCGTCGGATTCAAATTCTTGTGTGCTGAGAACACTCGAATAAGCTGCGTCTGTGGTGATGATGATGGTGTTATCGCCATTGGTCAAGGTTACTGCACCGTCTGCGGTTTCAGCAACTTCATAACCTTCTGGAATACCATAACCGAGGTCTTCCATCATTTCTTCTTCCATCATTTCTTCTTCAGCGACTTCTTCTTCGGCTGCTTCTTCTTCCTCGGCAGCAGGTGGTAACAACACGTTATCAATAACGTGGATCACACCATTGCTTGCTTCGATATCAGCAGTCACAACATTAGCAACACGACCCATACCATCAGTGATGGTTACGCCGTCTTCGCTGACATTAACAGTGAAGGTTGCACCATTAACGGTTGTTACTTCCATACCATCGGTCAAATCGGTTGAAAGTACAGCACCCTCAACAACATGATAGGTAAGAATACTTGTGAGAAGGTCGGTATCACCCAAGAGTGATGCAGCATCAGCGCCTAGTTCTGCAAGTGCAGCAGCGAATGCTTCATTTGTTGGTGCGAATACGGTGAAAGGACCTTCACCATTAAGTGTATCAACTAAACCTGCTGCGGTAACAGCTTGTACTAAAATTGAAAAATCTTCATTACCAGCAGCAATATCGACGATTGTTTCGTCTTGTGCAGCAGTCGGTACAATCAAAATACCGAGGATGAAGAGAACTAGCGTAAAGACGCTTAGTAAATTTCTTTGTTTCATTGTATGTGTGTCTCCTAATTAATCATTTTAATAGTTCTTGGACAATATAGTTTTAACACTTTCTCCCCAAGAGTGCTAATATTTTATGAAGATTTCATCAGATATTTAAGTTACTGTACGTAAATATGTAAATTTATACAAGGATTTCACCGATAATGACAAAAAAAATATGGATTGATACCGATATGGGCAGTGATGATGCCGTTGCACTTATCATGGCATTGCAGTCCGATCACGTTGAAGTCGTGGGTATTTCTGCATTAGCAGGGAATGTACCATTAGAACAAGCCACACAAAATGCACGCTATATTGTGGAACTCTGCGGTCAAGATGTGCCTGTTTATGCAGGAGCAGCAAAACCACTCTTGCAACCTTATGTTGATGCCACATGGTTTCACGGTAAAGATGGGCTGAGTGGGCATAGCGGTATCCCAACGGGTAAACCAGAAAAACATCATGCCATTGATGCGCTGATCGCAGCAACCGAAGCCATTGATGACCTTATCTTAGTTACATTAGGTCCTCTGACCAATATTGCACAAGCACTGTCTAAAGCACCTTATATTGTCAATCATATTTCACGCTGTGTGGTCATGGGTGGGGCAGCGTGTACGTATGGTAATGTCACAGCAGCAGCCGAATACAACATTTGGGTTGATCCTGATGCAGCGCGGATGGTCTTTTTATCAGGACTCCCGATTGAGATGGTCGGTTGGGAATTTTGCCAAGGTGAATTTGCATTGGACACCGATGAAATAGCCCAAATCCGTGCGCTTGATAACCCGATTGCTCAGTTCGCGCTCGATTGTAATGAAGTGGCTATTGAAGCCTATTATAAGCAGACAGGGCATCGCGGATTATCGTTGCCTGATCCTGTGACGATGGCAATTGCACTCGATAAGAGCATCGCCACCGATATGAGTAAGCACTATGTCGAGATTGAAACCCACAGTGCCCTCACACGCGGTATGACCGTCGTCGATAAACTGAATGTAGCGGAAGATCGTCGTAACCGCGATATATGGGCGCAAGCAATCCATGCAGGTAAAACAGTCGAAGTCACATGGGCGATTGATTCTGTACGTTGGAAAGCCTTGCTCATTGATTTATTAGGATGACCCATCTTTTAAATTAGTCGTCATAAATAACATCATTGGGTATACTAAAAATATATCGTAGCATTACAGTAGTGTTTATTTCCTTGACAGGTCTGTTCAGTTGCGATATATTAAGAAATATAATCTTAATGATTATTACTTAATTTTGGTGTTAATCAGTGTTTATACACTGTTTGCATGTAAGTTCCCCCTGATATTTGTCCCAAGAACACGGTCTGCCAAAGGGTAGACCGTGTTCGATTTTAATGGGTGATATTTCTAACTGTTAACTCATAGATACTTCATCAAGTGTTCAGTGACGAAAATTATAGTTAAGTCATAGTCTGATCAATACATCAGATATTAAGGCATTTGTGATTTGGGATTAGCGTCACCAATTGCAAATACAAGCCTTCCCTCCAGACTGCCCAATGTGTCCCCCCTCACATTGGGTGTGTCTTTTTAATGGGCAGAAACAAAAAATCTCCTGCTAGTGAGCAAGAGATTTTTTAGGAATGACCTGATTATGATTACTTAATCCTCAAGGTCGATTTTCTTCTTCTCAGAATTTTTGAGTTTATCTTCATCAACACGTACAATTTCGAGTTTGACTTTGGCTAAGAATGCCGCTAACGCACCAAGTGCTGCTAAGATCGGCGCAAAGACCAACATCGCACCACTTGCAACCACACTCGCAGTCAATGGCACGACCATCAAGACTTCGTCCTCAGCATTGCGGATAACAAGGCGACGAACATTGCCTTCTTGGATGAGTTCTTTCACACGATCAACCAGTTCATTACCTGCCATCTCAATTTGTTCGACAGTGGTATCGTCTTCATCGTGTAATGGGTTATTATTATCGTTAGGTTGTTGATTGTCACTCATTGTAGATAGTCTCCTATTTGATTAATCAGTCTATATATTATACGCAAGGTCTGTTAAAGGGTTGCAAGACCGATGCAGTCTTAATGTTAAAAATATGATAGATTTCCATCGAGTCTATTCCTAAGTGAGGCGCATCAGTTAAAATGAGTGCATGAATGATAATTAATTGAGGCATATGCCCGATGATGGATGAACTACAACCTGTAAAAGAAGCGATTCGTGAGGGTCATTTAGAATTAGCCCGTAATTTATTACGTGTTCTGATTGAAAATTATCCTGATAATGCTGATGTATGGTATTGGGCAGCGCAAGCCTCTGTTAATGAAACGCAACGAAAAGCCTTCCTCGAAAAAGCTGTCTTGCTCGATCCGCTTCATCATCGGGCAGCAAATGCACTGATTGCCGATGATATGGATACAGATTTTGTACCGAATCCTGCTTATGCGCCTGCAAAACCCGTAACGCCCGCGCAACCTAAACTAGCTTACGCAGGCTTTGGACGACGTGCGGCTGCTGTGGTGATTGATTTTACTATCGTCACAATTGTTGCATCGCCATTTGCTGCTATCTTTTTAGCATTTTTCATGCCTGATATAACACCCAATTTCAACACAATCTTAAACGATACACGGCTCTATGCGGTTCTCATTACCTTGACCACGATCATACAAGCAATCTATTACGGATACTTTTTATCGCAGCAAGCAGGGCAGACACTCGGTAAACGCCTGATGAAAATACGTGTACTCAAGCTCGATGGCACAGCATTGAGCATTTGGGAAGCGGTGTTACGCAATGTGATCGGTTATCAACTGTCGAATATTATTCCGGGGGTAGGTTTTTTGTGGATGTTCACCAATAAAAATCATCGGACATGGCATGATATGGTCGTGGATACGATTGTTGTCGATGTTATTTAATAGTTTTTTTATGATTTCAATCCTCTACAATTCCTTGTAGATACTATAATACGTGTATCTTTAAGGTTTATATAAGGAGTATATAATGGAAGATATTGGTGGCTTATTTGGGTTAATTATTGTTCTTGGTCTCATTATTTTTGGCATTGCAACGATGTGGCGACTATTTGAAAAAGCAGGCGAATCTGGTTGGATGTCTATTATTCCGATCCTCAATACCCTGATCTTGATTAAGATTGCAGGTAAAGAGTGGTGGTGGATTATCCTATTCGCTATTCCAATCGTTAACATCATTGTAGCGTTCATGTTGGTAATGGGCTTAGCAGAAAACTTCGGCAAAGATACAGGTTTTGCAATTGGCTTATTCTTCCTCACTCCAATTTTCTTAGCGATCTTGGCATGGGGCGATGCAGAATTTGAAGGCTTTACTGGTCGTAAGAAAAAATATTCCTATTGAGTATTTTAAATTGGGGACAAGCGATATTCGTCCCCAATACAACAGGTTTCTTATCACGATGATACAGGTACAGCCTCCGCTTTACCGAAGCGTGCGCCCAATACCAAACCAACACTAAGCAGAATAATCACCATCCCCACCAGCATGCCAGCGCTGAATGGCTCTTTGAGGAA
>JBAUIA010000414.1:0-5711 GCA_049680565.1 Phototrophicaceae bacterium | reverse complement strand
TGTATTCTCTCAGTTCCATTTAAACATTTCCCCGACTCTCTGCTGTTCTATAGCACCGGCTACAGGTTTTTGACTTTTCTTTGATAATTCCAAATGAATGCTTTCCTATTATCGGTTGCTTCTGCTTTATCAGCAACTCGCAGGTGCTTACTTTGACTAGTACTTAACGCACACTCTGTGAAATATAGCACAATTATATTTCTTAGGTATTATGATACCCTAGAATAACCCTGATATTTGCGTACCACAGGATGCTTATAACCAGAAATTACCGTTTTACAAATGGTTTTATAATTGTATACAGCATCTTCTGATTAACATCAGCCCTTATACCTATCATGCAATGCGAGCCTTTTGATTATTACTATTGCGTTTTTTTGTCACACCGACCAGATGTTGTTGTGCTAATTGCTGTACTGTAGCGAACGTTTTTGGATTGATTTGATAGCATTTGGGTGCAAATTCATCTCGGCTACGGATTTCCTTAAACGTCAAACCAAAGCGACGGAGTAAGCGTTTTGCGATACTCCAACTATCCTCTTTGTGGTCATGACGATATTTGAAATACAAGCGCACATCTTCTGCATAGGATTGCATAAATTGCTCAGTGCGTTCTGCAATGTCACGCATTTTTAATACGGGATTATTCAAGAATTCGGATTGATTTCCCCAAACACTATTAATAAAAGCATTGATTGTGCGTGCTTTCATCAAGCGAAATTGCCGTGCGGTGAGTGGTGTATCATTTTCAGATTCTTCCCAATCAAGTTGGGCTAATGTGGCGGTATCAATCAGAATGGCTTGAGTGTAGTTTGTGATGCGATAGCGTCCTTTACCCGCTTTATCGAAATCATAGAGATCCGGCGTGATGCCTTGATGATAAAAGTCTTCAATATGATAGCGTTCGTTACCTGCATAGACACGATCTGTTACAAGTCCGCTTGCGATTAATGCATCGAGCACTTCATCGTTAATTGGTTCGGATGTACACACGAGTGTATCCCATTGAGCTTTACGTGCTTTTGCTGCTGCTTTGATGGCTTCTTTGTGGACATGCGTCGTGCCATTTGTTGCTGTGATGGTGTAATTGCGTGCTAAGAGATTGAGTAAATTTTCGTAGAGATGGTTACGGCTGCTGTTATCACGGGCGATCAATTGCGATTGCAAGATATGAATCTCTTTGGTGATACCTGATAAATCTAATTCACCACGCGGATTGACTTCAAGACCCATCAGAAAAGCATTGGAGCGCATGGCAGCTTGGCGATAATCTTCATAAATAACGTGATGATCTTCCTCGGCTGTTCCATTCGCTTGCTCAATCCAAATATGGGTATGATCTGCATTGCGTGCGCGTTCGAGCAATTGAGCGCAGCCTGTCGCGGAAGGTGTATGCTTCGGTGAATAGACGAAATGTCCGAATTTGGCATAAACTTGGGTCTGAATATCAATACCTGTCATTGCTGATGGTGAAATCAGAATGGCATCATACTTTGTGATGTGTTCATCAGGATGTTTCAAGAAGGCTTGCTGGGCAGCATTACCACTATTTTTGCTATGGATGCTCAAGACTTTGTGGGATGTTTTCGTCTTGAGATAGGTATCCAGTGTTTGAATTTCAGAAGCTGTATTTGAGAAAAATACTACAGGGCGATCTTGGCGCTCATGTTGATTAAGCGTATTGATGAAGCTATCACGGAGGGTATCGCGTGTTTCATAAACGGTGAGCGCCCCCGCATCACGATCAAATGTATTGACAACTACATGGACATCATCACGAATTTGCTTGAGCCAATCAATCTCTACGGTATCAATATCAGCATCCATAATGAGGACTTGTTCTGCATGAGCAATGATATATTTGAGGACAGTATACACTTGTGAGGCTTCATTACGATGATAAATGCTGCTATGGAGTTGCTCCAGCATCTTTGAAAATTCATCCAGAACCACCAATTGCGGGGTCGGGATTTGTCCCATTGTGCCAAAATTACCAATTGATTTGAGCGTGATTGCTAAATTACTAACTTGTAACCACTGACTCCAGTACAGCGAACCGTAATGTTCGATTTGATATTGTTCACCTGCTGCTGCGGTTAAACTACGAAATGGTGTGATCGCCATCACTGATTTATATTTATCACGATAAGTTTTAACGATTTGTTTGCCGTAGCTGGTTTTGCCTGTGCCTTTATCGCTCGATAATATCACAATACCTGTTTCTGGAATTTTGTCGCTGGCATCGGATATGAATGGTACATCAATTTTTACTGTTGCTTGTAGTTGCGGTGGATGATATTTCGGATAGAACTTTTGTTCTATTTCATCATTTTGCTGTAATTGTGCGCGTCGATTGTGTGCTGCTTGTTGGGCATCATATAAGGAAGAGAGAATTGCTTCTGCTGTGCCATTATGATTGAGCAAATAATCGGTGATGTCTTTCCCATTGGGTAAATGGAGTGGGATAAAATGTTCAAATTGGGTCAAGAGTGCGTCAGTTGCTTGTTGACCTGCTGTATCTGTATCGAGGATACCATAGAGTGTTTTGACAGCTTGTAATTGATTGCGCCATAGCTCGCTGATATTTTTATGATCGCCTGCGCTCCCGCGTGTCACTGCATGATAGCCTGTCATTTGGGTGGCTAACATCGCGTCAAATTCGCCTTCTGTGATGATAAGCGGTTGATCGACCTGTAAACCATCTGCCCCAAATAAACCAGCGCTCTGACGGCTGCCCGTAACGCTCATATATTTGTTATCAAGATAACTATCGTCATAAGCTGCTGCAATAGCGAGTGCGCCTGTTCGGGTACGAATCCGCACGGCATAGAGGATTTCATCAGCAATCCAAGGGATTACAATACCGGGGGCAACTTTACAAAGCCCAGCATCTGCACGAAATTCATCCCAATTAGGGTTATATCCAAGCCGATATTTGCGGATGGTTGCGTTGCTTAGACCGCGTTCTTCATTGAGATACTGTAAAATCCGAGGTGATTGCCATAGGATGTCTTCATACTTATTTAATTGTTTATAGGTAGCAGATTGCCAATCAGCAGACGGTGGGGTGGCATTAAATGTGCGTTTTTGGGGCGAATATGGCATGATTTCGCTTGAATTACCACTTAAATAATCACATGCAGCGCGAAAATCAAGCGATAGAACCGCCATCACGAAGCCAATCACATCCCATGATTGCCCTGAACCGCCATAATCTTTGATGCCTGTTTCGTAAACGGTCAGGCTCGGTTTACGACCATCTGCGCGGAATGGTGAAAAGTAGCGATCATAGCGCTGAGTGCTGCTATGAGGCTCACCTAGTAAATTGCGAACGATGGTTCGACAATTGATATTTTTGAGTGTTTGTACGTCAAACTGTGTACTCGTGTGCATTTTAAGATCAACTTTCTGACCGCTACACATGAGGTTTTGTTAAGAAACGTATCCAATTTTATAAATTCTTGACTAAAATCTTGCAATCTGAGTCAGATCATGATATATTTTCAACAGTGAAATTGAATATGATTCGCTAAACCTTCATGGTAAAGCAATCGTTCTAAGGAAAACCATTGGGATCTGTCGCCAAACAAAACCGTCAATGGTTTTTTTCTTTTAATGTATAAATACGCCTCGACTTACGACCAAGTAAGACAATTATTGTTTCCTTTTTGCCATAAAATAGCTTGCTAATACCCCTTTTTCACATTCGGGTGCGTCACTGCACCAAAGTTTCCAATGCCAAAGCTACAAATGTGATGGCGGAAGGTCTATCAGGATAAACTATTGATGACGATCAAACCGTTTCTATGGTTGCGAATAAATCCTCACAACGATTATATGAATGATATGGTTGACAAATCAGCGCCAAAACAGATTTGTCGATGACGATGCTTGCGATTAGGTGGCAATGGTTTGTTGAGTTTGTGAAGTTGTCGAATTATTGTGTGACATTTTCACATTTTGTGTTATACTGAGATAACTCAACAAGGTTCGCAAGTTGAGAACTTTTAAAACACACTTGCCCGTGTGCTGTCGTGAAAGCGACTTCAAAACCTACTGGACTCTATTTGGCGATAGGATTACTCCAGTGGGTTTTTGAATTAATGACTCGTTGATAATTTCGCCAAACTCTTCCGAGATAAAAAGATTATACACTAAAACCTCCTTTTTACCAAATACAATCTTAAAACTGATTCAGAACCCCTGAATAATGACTCAAAACAGCCTTAATTTTCAATTTAGAATCTTTTTACTAGTGCTAGTGACTCATATTTCAATTTGACTCATATTTTGCACCGTTTCAGATGATTTACACTTTATCATGTTTTTGACTGAAAATGTTGTTCATATGACCGTTCATATGACCGTTTTTAATATGAGAAAATTCAAACCCAATTTTTGGTTTGTTGTCCGCTCATGATGACCTCCCCTGTTGATTAAAATTTTTGTGTGACTATCGATTTGAAATTATGCTTGGCTGAGGTCAATCGCATATTGGATAAAAGCGATGGTCTGCTCGATGTCATCTTGGGGTGGTTGCTGATAGACTTTTTGACCGGGATTAGGGCGCATCACCCAAGCCGTTTGGATGAGATCATGCCATTGGCTATCGAGATTGTCTAAGCCCCATTGCACCGCCGCAGGTTTAGAATCAATCACATCTGTTGCGAGGGTATGAAGCATCCGACAATACATGATGACTGCAAAGGGTTGCGCCCACAAATTATTAATGTCGTATGTCTTGTCAACGATTTCTTGACCCCATTCTGTCATTGTGTGGCGAATATCTTGATGCAATGCGTTTGCTGGAATTTCTGGAATATAGGTGGCTGGTGCGTCGCCAAAAAGGGGGATACCCCGTTCGCGCGTAACCCATCGCACGAGGGCATCATTATCATGAGTGGAGCGTTCCAATTGTTTTGCGCCATTATCCAAATACCAGATTGGGGTGTAATTGGGAAAGGTTTCAGTCAGCAATTTGCGCGGAAAATATGACCCCTCCAGATGGCTTGACCACTGCGGATAAATATCATAAATGGCTTGGTGCATCGCTTCGATTTTTTGTACCATCTCTGCATCAAAATCATTTTCGATGATGGCTAAAAAATCGACATCGCTATGCAAATCGCCCGAGCCAAGTACAAATGATCCTTGCAGATACAAGCCCAGTAGATTCCCTCCAAGCACGGTTTGTAATCGCTCCGAAAAAATATTCAGGATACGATTCAGTTCGGGAAATTTCGTCGGATTTTTGTTCATGCGTATTGTCTCCTATTTTATTTTGACGACTGTATCAGCATACATCAGAATGTACCGAATCTTGATGAATTTGCTTTTTAAATTATCATTTGGTAGCGATATATATTCCACAATTGGAAAAGCCCCTTTTTGAGCGATTTTTGTAATCCGTTTTTGACGCGTCAAACATGCAACCTTGACGCGCGTCAAGGTGTGGGTAATTTTTTATAAGATGACATTTTTTGAAAAATGAGAGTATTTTTTCAGAAGGATTTAATCAAAAATTGTTATCAATAAGTGAGGGATTTTCATCTGATAGACTATCTCAAATCGTCCCTGAAATAATTGTTTCTGATAAGTTATTGACCTTAAAATGATGTTGATCCTGATAAGTTACTGGCTTATTTTGCGCCTCATATCTACCTCCCCTATTGCACTTGATATGACCTTGACGCGCGTCAAGGTGAGTCGTT
>JBAUIA010000413.1:0-9979 GCA_049680565.1 Phototrophicaceae bacterium | reverse complement strand
TCAATATCGAAAACAGCAGCAGCCGTTGCTTGATGAATATCTTGTCCTTCAGCAAATGCTGTCATTAAGGTTTGATCTTGGCTGATATGCGCCATAATCCGTAATTCAATCTGACTATAATCGACTGCAAGCAATTTATACCCTGCTGGTGCAATGAATGCACGGCGCACTTCACGCCCAATTTCTGTGCGGATGGGGATGTTTTGCAAATTGGGGTTGCTGCTACTAAAACGTCCTGTAGATGTGCCTGTTTGGTTATAGCTGGTATGGACACGTCCTGTTTTGGGATTCACGAGTTCAGGCAAGGCATCCACATATGTGCCTTTGAGCTTCATCAATTCTCGATATTCGGTGATTTTATCAATGATAGGATGCTCACCGCGCAAATTATCGAGTGCTGATTGGGCGGTACTATAGCCATGGGTGGTTTTACTGATGCCCTCGTTCGATAGATTGAGTTTATTTTCATCAAATAGCACCTCACTGAGTTGCTTAGGGCTATTGATATTAAATTCAGATTCGCCACTCAGCGTATAAATATCATTTTCGAGTGCGCTAATCAGAACATCTAAGCGCTGACTCATCTCAGCAAGATAAGCAACATCGAGAACAACACCTTTACGTTGCATATCCGCAATCACTGGAATCATAGGCATATCAATTTGGTGAAACAACTCACTCGCGCCAATTGTATCCAATTCTTCCATGAGTAGTTTGACTGCCTTGAGGGTCACGACACCATCAGCCGCCGCATAATTAGCAGCCTTACTGACAGCAACTTGCGCCATTGTTTTTTGGCTTTTGCCTTTGCCAATCAATTCTTCAATATCAGTCATGTGAATATCGAGTTCTTGGCGTGCAAAATTTTTGAGTCCCAAAAATTTACTGATTGGATCACGCACCCACTCAGCAATCATGGAATCAAAGGCAACAGGTGTGACATCAATGCCATAGCGTTGCATGACGACAAGATCATAGACCGCATTATGGGCATATTTAGGAATATCAGGATTGGTTAAAGGTGCGTGCAGCGCATCAAGGACGAAGCCAATTTCAATTTGTTCACCGAGTGCATCTTGATGACCAACAGGTACATAATAGCCTGTAGTTTCATCGACTGCTAACGCAATGCCAACCAATTCTGCTGACATTTGGTCAATGCCTGTTGTTTCTACATCCCAAACAATATGTTGCGCGTTATTAAGTGTTTCAACGAGTGCATCAAGGCTGTCTTTATCATTCACGATAACGACATTATCCACCACAATATCAGGTCCGAATGAGCCATCATCTTCAGCAGTCATGCTAAAAAGTGGCAATTGATTCATATTATAGCTTTCGAGGCGATCAAAGAGACTACGAAATTCTAGATCACGAAATAGGGGTGAAATCTCGTTGAAATCAAAATCTTGCGCGACACAATGTTCTAAATCGAGTTGTACAGGGAGATCACGCATAATGGTTGCAAGCCGTTGGCTGACATAGGCAATATCTTTACCTTCGACCAGCTTTTTATGTACTGAGCCTTTGATGCTATCAACATTATCATAGATACCATCGAGTGTGTGATATTGCTGTAGAAGTTTCGTGCCTGTTTTTTCACCAATACCTTTGATACCGGGGATATTATCGCTGCTATCGCCCATCATCGCTTTGAGATCAACGAGTTGGTCAGGTGCGAGATCATATTTTTCGATAAATTTTGGAATGTCATAAACGACATCAGGGCGATTTTTCCATGCTGGGAGTTGTACCCGTACATGGTCGGATAGTAATTGTAAAATATCACGATCCCCTGTGATAATCAGCACATCTACATCTTGTTCTTCAGCTTGTCGGGCGATTGTGCCAATTACATCATCGGCTTCATAACCTGCGAGTTTAAGAATAGGAATGTTGAAGGCTTCAACCACTTCATGAATGCGTTCAAGTTGTTGCCCGAGGGAATCAGGCATTTTCTCACGGGTTGCTTTGTAATCCTCAAAATATTCGTCACGTCCACTCAAGCCTTCATCAAAGGTGACGGCAAGATATTTAGGGCGCTTTTCTTGTAGGATGTCAATTAATATGCGTGTGAAGCCATAGACCGCATTGGTGACTTCTCCTGATTTTGTGCTGAATGCTGCTTCTGGTAATGCAAAAAATTGACGATACGCAACGGCGTGTCCATCAATCAAATACAGTAGCGGACGATCTGCCATATCGTTTACCTTTTCTATTTTATTGTGCGAACATATGGGCTAAATTATAGCACATATCCTAGCGTCTGGCGAAGTTGATGAAGCGTTGGATTTCTTCGGTTTGTATCTCACGTCCCGGTTGCAAAATCAGATAGCTATCATCCCATAATTGTTGGGCATCCGTGTTGACACTTTGGGCGGTCTTTTGCATCAGGTCATTGAGTAATTGGCGCGGATTCGCTGATGTCGGCATTTCGCCGTAAATATAGACATAATCCGCAGCTTCGATATTGCCAATTTTCCAATTAGATTGGGTCAACACTGTATCCAATGTATTGATAATTTGTGATTGGGAAACATCATTGAGTACAAGATCAGCATCGCGTTGTAACCAGAGATAAGCAATTGGCGTGCGATCAATAGCGACTTCTTCCACGATTTCAATCGGTTCAGAGGCTTGTGTAACGGTTTTGACTGCAACTGTTGGTTCTGGAGTTGGCAAAGTTGCTAGTACATCTGCAAGACGTTTACTTTGACGACGAATATCATGTAGCGGACGTGTCCCTGAGAAAATGAGTGATAGCGTGAATCCAACGGCTGTACCGCGTGTTGAAATCATAAATTCTGCGCCAGTTTCAGGGATTTCTGCAAATAGAATACGTGATTTATCGCTGCCTGTTGTTGAGTCCCATTCAACAGTGAGTTGATCGAGCAAGCCTTCTAAATCAGACATGGGTAAGCGCCCTGCATAGCCCACAATTTTGCCTTTGCGTGCTAAAACAGTGGCATCAGCCGTGAGTTCAAGGGCTACTTGTGTGAGGGTGGTTGCGAGTTGTGCGATTTGCGAGTCGTCATCGTCAAAATCAATATAAGGCAATTTAGCATTTGAGACGGTAGACACCGCTAAATCAGGTAATTCTGGTGGTAAGGGTGGTTTAGGTCGTCCGAGTGCTGCGCTATGTTCGGCAGCCTCTGCATCATCTAATGGCGATGCCTCGATGGGTTCTGAGTGTTGGATTGGCTCATCCTCAATGGGATGTGAGCGTTGGATTGGCTCAAGGGTATCTGTCACCCATTCTGATGGGTCTTGGTCGCGTTGCGGAATACGAGGCGGTGTCGTTTGGATTGTAACCGTGCCTGTATATTCGATTGCTTCATCCAATTCAGGGAATGGTAGTTCATCAGGCAAGAAATCAGGTTCGGTAACATAGCGTCCATCTTCGCGTTGCCATGATGGAAGCGGGCTAATATTGCTATCGGTGGCGCGATTCATAAATTCTTGCAATGAAAACGCATAGATTGGATTGGATTCATCCAATGCCGCTTCAAGAATTAAGGCAGCAGGGATCGATTGGGTATCTATCGGTGATGTTACAGGTTCGGTTTCTTCTTCGGCTGCTATTGCTAGAACACGCTTAATTTCATCCAAATTAGTTAAGCGTTGGCGAAGATCACGAATGGTGCTGCCTTCGCTCATGGTTGGCATAGGGGGTTCTTCAGCCGCTAATCGTTGAAAGGTTGCTGATGATTCAGGTGATAGATCATCAGGTTCGGTAATTGGTTCACTATCGAGAACTGTTTCTCCATCTTCGTTTTCAGCTAACCAAAATTCCATTGTTTGTGGACTACGCTCAACCGATAAGCCTTCAATGAGCATAGGTGGCTTCTCGTTTGTGGGTTGTTTATCGATAACATCTTGTTTGGCGGTATTGAGTGAAGCAACAAACTTACGAATTGACATCGGAATATTGATAATACGTTGGATATTATAACGCTCTTGGAGATCGTGAATAGCGGTATGGTTGGGTGCAGCGATGATCGCAATATCATGCTGTAAGGTACGTAGATGATCGACCATATCTGTACCGGGCATATCTTTCATGCGGAAATCGACAACAGCGACATCTTGTGGATGCGAGCGTGCATAATCAATCCCTGCTTTACCGCTTGAGAATATAGAAACAGTCACTTTACCATTGCGTTCAAGGGCTTTTTTGACATCAAGGGCAAATTTTGTTTCATTGGTGATAATCAATATTCGTTTTGCAACAAACACAACACGCTCTCCCGTTGAGCTTTCTCTAGCCCTATTGTAACGAATAATTTGTAGAAAGAGACATCAATTTTTAGCGATGTCCCTTTCGTTGCGTTTATCCTACTTTTAGGATGGTAGAACAACTGCAACGGTGGTATCAGCACGGTTATTAAATTCGCCTGATTCACTCACTTGATTGTTCGGGTCAACATCCACTTGAATATCATATTCTCCGAGTGCATCAAACACGACATCTTGCGTGAGGGTTACGATTGCACCGGGGTCAAGATCACCAACTGTTGCCACATCATAGACAACATCATCAAAGCCGTTGCGTTCAACTGTCAATGTGACATCAAATTGGCTTGTTTTACCAATGCCATTATTTTTAACCACAATCGTTACTTCTACTGTCACATCACTTTCTGATGCAGGGAGTGCGATAACTTCATCCATAGCGAGTGACGGAATAATTAGATCAGGCAAGCCCGGTGTTGCTGTAATAGGGATCAGTGTCGGTATCGGTGTGTTGGTGGGTAGCGGTGTAGGACTTGGTGTTGGCGTATTGAGAACAACATTTTCAATTGGGATATTGTTACAATTACCTGATATAGACACAAATTGTGGGTTGCCACTCACCCAACCGACAGTGCTTCCTGAGCTTGCTTTCCACCATGAGTTATCGCCCAAACGCGCCACAACATTGAGCAAGGTATATTGTGGAAATGTCGTGATGACATTATTGCGGGTGGTGGTTGGTTGGGTACGCATGTTCAAACCTACTTGTGTTAGAGCACGGCAAACACCATCATTGGGGATAACGGGTATTGGATTACCCGTGCTGCCTGTGCTTGAGCCAGTAGATGACCCTGTTGTATTGGGACGTTCTGTGATCAAAAGTGGTGGTTGCCCAACTGTGATTTGAAGATCAACAGGTGGACTCGAAATTGCATCGCGGAAGGCAATAACACGTAATGTATAGTCACCTTCAACACGCGGAATAAAATCTAGTACCCCTTCAAAACTAACTTCCCCATCTGCAAGTTCTGAAAAGACCGTCTTAACGCTCTGACCATTGGCAAGCATCTGCACGCGTGTAATCCCGATTGAGTCGGTTGCGCTGACACTGACGAGTACCTGTTCATTAACAGTGAAGGTATCATCTGCTGACGGTGACAAAATCGTAATTGTTGGCTGACCTGCATTTTGCGAATCGGTATCGTCTAAGAATTCTTCTTGGTTAGTTGTGCCACCTAAATTACAGGCACTAAGAATAAGTGCTGTGATAAATAGTAAGCCTATTATGCGACTGTGCATACCACCCTCTCCTTTAAATATGATCTATGTAGTTATAACCCCAATTTTAGCACTAAAGTTCCAAACGCGAAAAATATGATCGAGCAATGACCACCCTACGCTAAAAATCAAACAAGCCTTACGACGGAGATCGTAAGGCTAGCGACATGCTAATTTGTGAATTGGGTTTTAGCCGCTAATCGGCTCTTTATAGATGATGTAGCGTCCCATATCATCACCTTTTGCAATACAGGTATCAAGATCAACCTTGAATTCGCTACCACCAGAAACCCAGCGTAGCCCTTCTTGCAATAGCCCTTGACCGACGAAACACACGGCGCGATCAGCTTTACGATCCCAGCACATGGGGCAACGTTCAAGGGTGTAGATGATTTTATCGTTACCTTCATCAAATACATTTGATACTTGGTCAGAAAACTGGGAGAAGATGTTTGCCATTGCAGGCACACCGATCTTCAACTTAGCATTCAAGGGTAGCACTTTGAAGGCGAGATCGCCCACACCTGCAAGTGCGCCAAATGCACGTAAGCCCTGCGCGAAAGTTGCACGCCCGGCACGCAATGCCAGACCACGTCCACCACGAGGACCATACATTTCCTCTAGGGCAATATTCAACGCGGTAAAATCGGCAAAATCAAATTCTTTTTCAAGATTATCTAAAGGGTAATTCCCAATGAGATGAGATAATCCAGCCAAATTAAGGATAGCTTTCAAGCCATTTTCACCCATAACCTCTTCCATCGCTTCGATGGTGATACGGGCAAATTTGTTGGGATAGTAATAGCCAGCAGCTTTTCTCTCGGGTGGCATATAGCAGAGCCTCCAATCGGTCAATCAGCACATCGCTTCATAGCTGATTGGTTTTTAGTTTAGCAAACGTCAGTAAAGAAATTCATAACCTAATGAAAACAAGTTGATGTTATCTATTTATTGATCGAGTTAACATCGCATCACATCATCATGAATATTGTAGCCTTAGTATTGGTTCAAGGCAAATTAATTCTTAAGGATTGGTAGAAATTGATGCACTTAAAAATGCTTTTGCTAGGTTAGCAAGGGTACTATGCCGTGACTGTGTAGATTTGTCAACACTTTCACGGCATCATCGAGCGATTATTACAGTTCATTAACCTGTGATGATCGGGATGGATAAATCATTAATTTCAGGTTGTGGAATCCGCCCTTGCATGCTCCAAGGACCTGTCCATGTAATTTGAAGATCAATCAATTCACCCTTCAAATCACCATCTGATTCAAAGAACACCAATTTATTTTGTGGTGTGCGTCCGCGCCACTTGCCTTTGTGCATATCTTCAACCAAAACTTCAACGGTTTCGCCAAGCCATTTTTCATTGATTTCGGCACTCACTTGCATGTGAATGTCTTCGATCATTTTATGACGGCGAATTTTTTCATCATCTGGCACATCATCCACCATTTTACGATCAGAAATGGTTTGTGGACGAGGGCTATAACGGGCAAGATGTGTTTTATCGAGTTTGAGTTCTGCTAATAGATTATAGGTATCCATGAATTGTTCTTCTGTTTCGCCACAGAATCCCACAATAATATCGGTATGGATGGCAACATTTGGAATACGATTACGAATTTTATCAATCAGACGACGATATTGAGCATTGGTATAGCCACGACGCATGCGACTGAGAACTTCATCATTCCCTGCTTGCACAGGCACTTCGATAACAGGCATCAAGCGTGGTAATTCTGCCACCGTATCCAAAATACGATCTGTCATCCAATTGGGATGGCTGGTGAGGAAACGAATGCGCTTAATATCGACTTCTTCGGCAACATGGTGTACTTGCTGGAGTAAATCCGCGAGATCAGGACCATCAGCAATATCTTTACCGTAGCGATCCACAATTTGCCCAAGCAAAGTGACTTCTTTAACCCCTTGTTGCGCGAGACTACGGACGTGATTCACAATTTCACCGACACTGCGGCTACGCTCGACACCACGACGGAATGGAATAATGCAGAAGCTACACGCATGTGAGCATCCATAAACAACAGGTACATGAGCGCTAACAATGTTACCTTGTTCGTGTTCTGGCAAGACCAAAATACCATCTTGGATTTGATCGCGCTTTTGGCGTTCTTGTGCTTCGAGCGAGACAACTTCGCGTTCGCCAACCCGTTCTTTTAAGAAATCGACCATGAGATCAGGCGTGGAAGGTGCCATAAAGACATCAACATAGGGCAATTTTTTACGGAGGTAAACAGGGTCTTTAACACCTACTAAGCAACCCATCAAGCCGATAACTTTTTCAGGGTTTTTGCGTTTTTCGCCATGTAATTGCATCAAGCGCCCATAGGCTTTATCTTCCGCAGCTTGACGCACAACACAGGTATTGACGACATAAATATCGGCATCATCAGGGTTTTCGGCTGCGCGATGCCCCATTTTTTCGAGTTCACTAGCTAATAATTGCGAGTCGGCTATATTCATCTGACAACCGAGTGTCCAAATGTGATATTGCATAATGGCATTAACCTTACATGCTTACGGGATGCTCATATTGTATAAGATGGGGGGTAGATGGTCAATCCGAGTTAAAGTGATACGAAAAGTGAGTAATTTTCTCAAGAGTGATTGATTGTTATAGAGTACAAATATTAAGTCTATTGATCGTATTGATATTGCACATGTTTGTAAATCGACTACACTCATATTATTGGTATCCTATAATAAATTTGAGAGTGATTATGACTAAAAAACTACTAATTTTATTCCTATTACTAAGCCTGAGTTTAGTTGGTGCGACGCTGGCGCAAGATATAACACTTGATGCGACGTATACGAGCGAGAATGGCGTTTTGACCTTTAGTCATCCTGATGGTTGGGAGATTGACGATCAAGGCGAGAATATTTTCTTGTTCCCTGATGCAGAAGATCATCGTTTTTCATTTATGCTGCTCAATGATGTTATTCAAGAGTCACTCGGACTCAGCAATGATATGAGTGCCGAAGAAGCGATGATTATTTTTGTGGGTGCAATTCCCGGCGGAGTCGTTGGTGAGGATGATATTGTACTGGCTAATTATGGCGATAATAGCGTTGCCACTATTGAATTAGACAACGGCGGTGAGTATGTGATTGCTTCGATTGTTGAAACATCAGGTGGTTTAGTGATGATTCAAGCACTCGGCAATGAAGATGCAGTTGATGCAGCGCGTGATGTCTATTTTGCAATGATTGCAACGGCTGTTATCACCTTGCAAGATGAAGTTGGAAATAGTGATACTGCCATAGATCTCAGTGAGCGTTTTAGTGACCCCACCCTGCCTATTCAATTCAATTATCCCGCGAATTGGTTTATAGATGCTAATAGTTTTGCAATTGAAATCAACCCAAACGCGAGTGTATTCCCTGATATTGCAGATGTTATTATGAGTATCTATTTATTTACACCAGAATCACAAGCTGAAATCGGTATATCAATGGATACATCTGCCGAGGAAGTTGCTCAACTTGCTATAGATTTTAATTCAGAAGAAAGCGACGGCAATTTGACATATGATGACATTGTTTTAGCATCTTATGGTGATAATACGGTAGCAACTGTGGTTGTAGCTGACGATGATTACACTATTTTTTCAGTGATTGAATCGAATGATGGTTTATTGGTATTTGACATCATCGGCACACAAGAAGAGGTCGAAGAAGTACAAGATATTTACTTTGCAATCATCGAGACTATTGAGTTCGGCATGGTTGAAGGTGATGATATACAACTTACAGAAACATTCACAGATGAAACAGACACATTGACCTTTAGTTATCCAGAGGGTTGGCTTTTACGCCCATTTGATCCTGTCTCTATCTCCATCGTTCGGGCAACTGGTGTTATAGACATTGAATTCCAAATTGTATCCTCTACTTTCCAAGATGATATGGGCATTGCAGACGGTTTGACTGCGGAAGAAATTGCTGAATCTTTCGTAGAGGGTTTACAAGCAGAAGGTGCAGAAATCAGCGATGATGATATTGTTGTAGCAACTTATGGCGATAATGTAACGGCATCACTAGAAATTGAAGACGATGGTGACTTTATTGTAGTAACCATCATCACGAATGATGATGGTATCTTGATAACACGCATGATTAGCCCCTCACAAGAAGCTAGCCTTGAGCTACGCGATGTTTATTATGCAGTCCTCGGATCAATTGAATTCACGCCGACAGCAATTAGCCTACCCTCATTGGAATTGAGTGAAGAATATACAAGCGAGAATGGTGTTTTGACCTTTAGTCATCCTGATGGTTGGGAGGTTGACGATCAAGGCGAGAATATTTTCTTGTTCCCTGATGCGGAAGATCATCGTTTTTCATTTATGCTGCTCAATGATGTTATTCAAGAGTCACTCGGACTCAGCAATGATATGAGTGCCGAAGAAGCGATGATTATTTTTGTGGGTGCAATTC
>JBAUIA010000412.1:0-19897 GCA_049680565.1 Phototrophicaceae bacterium | reverse complement strand
TCTATCGTTCAAGCCAAGTTGCAAGCATTGAAGCTGTGATTGGCGCAGATGAAGATGATAATGCTGTTCGTATCTATGATTTTGAAACAACAACTCTCTTGCATACACTCGATGACTTTAATGATTTTGTATTTGGCGTAAAGTTTAACCCTGATGGCACAATTTTAGCAACTGCAGGTGGGGATCAAATTATCCAATTTTGGCAAGTATTGGCAGATGATTAGTCATTGAGTTGAAAAGGATAGACATATTATGCTCAAAATAATGAGTAAAATGACATATTTATTACTAAGCTTTGTAACAATCACAACTGCACAACCTGATGTCAATTTACCTCAATTTGAATGGCAAGAATCGACATTAGAAGAGGTAGGTTTACCTGTAGATAGTTTTGCAAATTTAGAAATTGATTGGGCAACACAGTTTGGAACGGTCACAGGTCTCGTGGTTGTTTACCAAGATGCTATTATCTATGAATTGTACGATGGACAAACATCCGACTCGCTGATGCCAATCTTTTCAGTGACAAAGTGTATCGGGTCAATCCTGACAGGTATTGCGATTGATGCAGGGGATATAGAGAGTGTTGATGAGCCAATTTCAACATTTTTCCCGAGTTATTTTGTAGATGTTACTGATGAAGATACTGCAAGCATCACCGTTGAAAATATTCTCACGATGTCAACAGGTTTATTATCTGGTTGGAATTTAGAAGGTAGCCCGATTAACGCCTATCGTGGCGATTTATTTATAAGAGCACTTAACGCCGTTCAAACTGATCCCCCAAATAGCATCTCTCGTTACAATACAATTGTCTCTAACTTAATGAGTGGTATTCTATCCGAAGCCATTACTGAGGACTTAGAAGACTATGCAGCAAAAGTGCTATTTGAACCTTTAGGTATCACTGATTGGCGCTGGTATCGTGATGATAATGATTTCCCAACTTTGGGCGCAGGACTTGAACTGCGAACTCGTGATATGGCACGTATTGGACGTTTGATGCTACATGACGGCGATTGGGAAGGGCAACAGATTGTATCGCAAGAATGGGTTCAACAATCAACACAATCACATTTTGAAATTGATGTCTGGACAGGTGAAACCGAAGGATATGCTTATCTTTGGTGGGTCTCACAAGATATTGCTTACGATAACTTTTTGGCACTTGGTTATGGTGGACAATTTATATATGTTGTGCCAGAGCTTGATCTAGTTGTTGCGATTTCATCGCGTTGTTGCGCTGATCCTACTGTGGGTTGGAATGCACGCAAAATTGTCGATGATTATATTATCCATATCCTTGAATCTGTAAATGACCGTTGATCGCTTCTCATTAGAGGGATAGACAGGATTGTCCATCCCTTGTATTTTGCTTAGGCTTCAGGTTGTGGTGTTGCTGTACGCTTGGCAATCTCTTCACGGACAACAGGGGCAACCTTCGTCCCTAAGAGCTCAATTGCATGCATCAATTTATCGTGTGGCATTGTGCCGACACTCAATTGGAGCAACATACGTTGATGCCCGAAAATCTCATGTTGGAACAAGATTTTCTCGATAATATCATCAGGCGTACCGATGAAATTTGCACCGCGTAAACTGGCAGATGCTTCGTATTGTTCACGGCGCATCGGTGACCAACCGCGTTCGCGCCCAATTTTATCCATTGTTGTTTTCACAGCAGGGAAAGACTCGCTAAGGGCTTGTTCGCGGGTATCCGCAATGAAACCGTGTGAATTAATACTCAAGGGTAAGGTCGCAGCATCAAAGCCTGATTCATTTGCTGCCCGACGATACAAATCAGCAAACGGTGCAAATTGCTCAGGCATCCCACCGATAATAGCCAATGCCATCGGTAAGCCTTTGCTGGCTGCGCGTACAACTGATTGTGGTGTGCCACCGACCCCAACCCAAATAGGCAATTTTTCTTGTTGTGGGCGTGGATAAACCCCACGATTATCAATTGCTGGACGATGTCCGCCACCCCATGAGATAAATTCACTTTCACGGAGCTTAATCAGCAAATCCAATTTTTCGCTGAATAGCTCATTATAATCATTGAGATCGTAACCAAATAAAGGGTATGATTCAATGAATGATCCTCGACCTGCAATGATTTCAGCGCGTCCATTGGAAATTAGGTCAAGGCTAGCAAAGCGTTGAAAAACACGCACAGGATCATCCGAACTGAGTACCGTAACAGCACTACTGAGGCGGATATTTTTTGTGCGTGCTGCTGCTGCTGCCAAAATGACTTCTGGCGCGGAGGATACAAAATCTTCCCGATGATGTTCCCCTAAACCATAGACATCTAAGCCCACTTGGTCAGCGAGTTCGATTTCTTCTAGTAGATTTTGGATACGTTGCGTTGGGCTGAGTTTTTGACCTGTGACTGGATCCGGTGTTAATTCTGCAAAGGAATACAGACCGAGTTCAAAGGGTTTTTGAGGACTTGTCATGATATGTTGCTCACTCCTACTCACGATATATGTATTATAGACGCATACAGATGACGATAGTCTACAAAAATATGATGAGTAATTGTGAAGAATCGTTCGTCGATGAAGGATTGAAAATGGCTAGTATCGGTTCGGCGCAGAAGGTATGATGCACCAAACCGATAAAATTGGATATTATAGAGATAAGACAGATTTTATCGCTTAATTAGGATTGATCTTTAGCCATTTTTATTTGATTGCGTACAACCTCTAATGCAAAATCCATATCTTCAAACATCGTCATACCAAAAGATGTACCGCGCTTTTGCATGGTATCACGATACATCTTTGCAAAGCTATTTGAGCCAACAAAGACTAACATTTTAATGTTGTCATCATTCGTAGAACCTTCATTCCCTTTGGCAGCCTCTTGCATGATATGCAACATATCAATGAAAGACGTTTTGAGATTTTTCACATCACAGATAATGTAAATCGGTTCGCCAATTTCTTGGATATAACGGGCATTTTCTGCAATGACTTCTTTAAATACATCAACAGTCAAATCACCATTATAGGTAAATAAGACGATGGGTTCAGAGTCATTAATACGTTCCGAGGTATAAACCATTTGTGACTCCTATGATGAAAATTGTTTGCTAATATCACGCGCAAAACCGCGCAATAATGATCCTAACATCAACTGAGGTGATGCCCATCCAGCAGGGTCAAAGCGACGGGTCGCATAGCCGACAAATTGCTTTTGATAGGTGGGGTCTTCCATTACACGGCGCAGCACATTTTTTACCACAAATTCAGGCGGTTCATCATAAACTTCTCGTTTGAGACGCTCTTGTGTTTCTAAGAACATCGGATACGTTTTTGCCACGAGTTCATCTTTATAGGCTGCCATCGCTGCATCCCATGTCATCTCGCCAGCTTTCCACTTTAGAATGTAAGGCGCAAGGATGCTGCTGCCCAGTAGCGCATCATAAATCCCTTGACCATCAATGGAATCTTTAAAATGAGCAGCATCACCCACCAAAGCCCAACCATCGCCACCCACTTCGCGGTAGCCATTACGGATATTTTTCATCCCATATACAGGTGAAATTTGTTCCGCATCTTTAATTTGATTCCAGAGCGTAGGATATTTTTTCAGTTGTTCCAAATAGTAATCATCAATGCTTTGGGAGGCATCTTTGGGCAGTGAATCACGCACCATCTGGATACTCACAGCCACTTGACCATCGCCAACAGGGAAAATTAGATATTGATAACCTTGTAAGCTACTATAGATGTGCATGGTGTGCATGGCATCCGCATGATCGTATGTACCACCTTGCCAATAAGCAAAATAGAAATCTGTATTATGCGTATCAACTTCATTAAATGGCTCGGCTTTCATTTGACTACCGACAAAACTGTACCGTCCATCAGCACCGACCACAACATCGGCGGTGTATTGTTCGCCATTTGCGCCTTCAATGCCTGTTACTTTACCCGCATCATCTTTGAGTAATTTACTGACACCGAAATCTTGCTTTGCAGTAATCCGATTATCATGATGCAGATATTCCCAAATAGCATTATCAAATGGGTCACGTTTGATGCTATAAAAATATGGGGGACGGTTATCGCCTTCCATTGCTTTCTTAAAATCAATCTCGACAGCAAAATGACCATTCATTTCGAGTTGTAGGCGCACTAGTTTTGCACCTGCGGCTGCCACAACATCTTCTGAAATGCCCAACTCTTCTAGCATTAATAAGGTATGTGGCAAGATTAAGGGCATCGATGGCACGGCGGGCTTGCTGGGAAAGGTCGCACGGTCAACGACTAAGACATTTAAATCGCCCTTTGCCAAGCGCAAAGCCAAACTCGCGCCTGCTGGACGACCTCCAATGATAATTGCATCATAATGTGACGTTGTCATAAAATATTCTTTCGATAACTAACAGTACCATTAATTATTATAACCTAAATAATATCGCTAAACCTGTTAATTTTAATCGTTATAACAACTTTGTTATAAGCTCATTCGGAATCTCTCGTAAGCGAGACGCATATCAGAGTAGATTTAGACAATTTATAATCGTACATCCAAAAGTAGATTTTTGACGTATTATCTACTATCGGACATTTATTTTTCGGAGGAATAGCTATGCGTCGTCTAATGTTGTTTTTTTTAAGTCTTAGCGTACTTGTTTTTGCTGTGTTTTCTTTGCAAGCACAAGAAAACACGATCACAATTAATAGGGCTACAGATGATACAGTCGGAATATTTTTAACTAATTCAGATGGGCAAACACTCTATACAACATCGGAAGATTGTACAGGCGATTGCTTATCTGTTTGGTTGCCTTTAATCGTTAACCCTTTAGATTTAACTGTTATGAGTGAAGCTATTGCAGGTACATTTGGCACAGTACAACGTGCAGATACAGGCGAGAGTCAACTCGTTTACAATCGACAAATGCTTTATACCCTCAATAACGAAGCGATTGGTGATGTAACAGGTGTTAGTGATACTTGGTCACTGGTGTATCCACAAACGCTTGCCTTATCAGGCACTGATGAACTAGGGTCATTTTTGACTACTCCAGCAGGCGAAACACTTTATCTATTCACTGTTGATAGCGATGGTATGAGCAATTGTACAGGGGATTGCCTTTCTGCATGGCCGGCGTACACGATTCCGAATGCAGAATCCTTAGTTGCTGGTTTCGGTGTTATTGCTCAAGATGATCTTAGTATATTTGAACGTCCTGATACTGGCGAACTTCAAGTTGTTTATCAAGGACAACCACTGTACTTGTTTAGTAGTGACACGAGCATTGGTGACACAACAGGACAAGGTGTTGGTGATGTTTGGTTTGTTGTGAACCCTGTCGCAGTTCGCGTTAGTGAGGATACAGGCATATTGGTTGGGCGTGATGGCACAAGCCTATATACAACCACTAATGATGGTGATTCCATCAGTAATTGTGTTGAGGCGTGTACGGATGTGTGGATACCTTTACTGGCTACATCAAATGCCGATTTAGACAAACTCAGCGAAGACTTGCAAGCGAATACAACTTTATTTGCACGTCCAGATGGTACATTACAAATTGCCTATAATGGACAACCTTTATATTACTACATAGATGATATGATCTTAGGCGATACCAATGGTGATGGGGTCGATGGCATTGGTGATATGTGGTCAGTTGTCACAGTTGATATGAGCATGATGGCTAGCAGCGATACGGTGTGTACAGTATCACCAACCAGTAATGTAAATCTCCGCACTGGACCGAGTACATTTTATAGCTTGAATGGGACACTGCTTTCCACTGATACATTATCAGCTATCGGACAATCACTCGGTACAGATGGATTTGTATGGTATCAATTAGAGTCAATGGCTTGGGTACGCTCTGATCTTGTAACAACAACAGGTAGCTGCGATACACTCCCAACTGTAACGGTTGCGCCACCACCGCCAACCCCAGTTCCTGCTGCGCCAACAACCGCACCATCACAACCAGAACAACCCGCACAACCTGTTGCACCACCGCCAGCAACTACCGAAGAATCATAGAAAATTAGCCTGTAGGGGCAAATAATAATGCTCCTACAGGCATCTATCCCAAGTCAGAAAATGATAACTTAAATGATGGTCTATTAATTGACGGTCTTCAACCAGCCACCATCGACATAATATGATGACCCGACACAATAACTCGCTTTATCCGAACACATAAAAACAAAGAAATTGGCGAGTTCTTCAGGAGAGGCAAAGCGCCCAATCGGTGCATTATCGGTTGCAATTTTATCGAGATACTCTTGCCATGTTTGGTCAGGATTATCGGCTGTGAGGGCTTTGGCGGTCTTTTGCCAATCAGGTGTTAGCACTAAACCGGGGTTAATCGTATTAACACGAATATTATGCGAAATTAACTCATGCGCGAGGCATTTAGAAAACATCGCTAAGGCTGCCTTCGTCGTATTATAGATAGGTTCATAATAGAGCGGTTGAGTCGCACAAATTGAGGCATTATTGAGGATGACACCGCCACCACGCGCTTTCATAATCGGAGCAACACTGCGTGATAGGCGCATAGCAGCCATCACATGCAAATCCCAATAATATTGCCATTTATCATCGCTGGCTTCCATGATAGTTTCATCGCTGCCTGTGCCAGCATTATTAATCAGAATATCAATCCCACCCAAGGCATCATGGATGCTAGCAACACCAGCTACTAACGCCTCACTATCTGTAACATCCAATGGAATGCCAATCGTCTTAACATTAAATTCAGAGGCAATTTCTGTGGCACGTGCTTGCACCCGTTCGGCATCTCGCGCACAAATAGCGATATGCACCCCTTCGGCAGCGAGTCCTTTGGCAACTGCCAAGCCAATCCCAACACTACCACCTGTAATCAATGCAACTTTATCTTTTAAGCCTAAGTCCATAATAATCTCCAAAAATAGTGAAATAATTTAATCGTTTGGGGAGGGGGCGTTTCTGCTGAAAATCAGTCTATCAAGTTCGCTCTAAGTTGAACTTCATTTTTGGGTCATGTAGATATTGAAATGATGTAATTGAGGCGCATCTTTTGAATATGAAGTTCTTAGTCTTTAGTAAACTACTAAAAACTAAGACTAATGGCTAAAAACTTGACTGCAATACTGCATTAGACATCTTTTGCGCCTGTCATGATGGCAACCCCATCAGACATCGTGTATTCATCAGGTTTGATGACCGTTGCGCGTCTACCGAGGCGCTGAATATGGATACGGTCTGCAAGTTCCCAGACATCAGGCATATTGTGGCTAATCAAGATGACGGGTAAGCCTTTATCACGCACTTGCCGAATAAGGTTAATCACCATCCGCGATTCCTTAACACCTAATGCTGCTGTGGGTTCATCCATGATGACTACATTCCGTGCAAAAGCAGCACTGCGTGCAACCGCCACACCTTGTCGTTGACCACCCGATAGCGTGCTGACTGCCTGTGTCATCGACTGAATGCGGAATTGCAGGTCGGACATATAATTGGTAGCATCTTCCAGCATCTTCTTCTTATCCAGCATACGGAAAACACTCCCTAAGATGCCGGGGCGTAAAATCTCACGCCCTAAGAAAAGATTTTCAACAATATTCATGGAGGGAGCGACTGCTAAAGTCTGATAAACAGTCTCAATCCCATGATTACGCGCATCACTTGGACCACTAAACTTGATCGGCTGACCATTGAGTAGTATCTCACCAGAATCAGGTTGTAGTGCGCCTGATAATGCTTTAATCAATGACGATTTACCTGCACCATTATCACCAATCACCGCTAAGATTTCACCTGCATATAATTCAAAATCTGCGCCATCAAGAGCCGTCACTTGCCCATAGCGTTTGATAAGATTACGTGCTTCGAGAACTGGAATACCTTCTTTGGGTTGATTTTCCATTATCGAATCCTTTGCGAGAACTGATCGAGCGCAACCGCACCAATCACTAAAACACCTGTGATTAAACGTTGATAGAGCGGATCAACGCCTGTAATTTGCAAGCCATTAATGAACACACCCACGATCAATGCCCCAATGAGTGACCCTAGAACATTTCCGCGTCCACCAAAGAGGCTAGTGCCACCAATCACAACGGCTGTAATACTATCGAGATTCGCAGTCTGCCCTGCATTAGGATCACCCGAGCCAATCCGCCCAACGAGAATCCAACCTGCAATACCATAGAATAAACCTGCTAGTGCATACACGGTTATCAATACCCGATTAACAGGAATACCCATCAAACGCGCAGCTTCAGGATCATCGCCCACAGCATACACATGCCGTCCAAAATCAGTCTCACGTAAGAGCCACCACACGATAAAGTACAACACAATCACAGCCATTGCACCTGTTGTGAATGAAGTCGTCAACCATGCGTTACTTGATTCAGCGAATTGGGGCAGAAAGTCATCCACAGCATAGCGTTGCCCAAAAATAACATGCAGATCAGGCAAATTTGTAATGGTTGTGGTTGCCACAATCCGCGTTAGGGCAAAGGCAATATTTAACGTCCCTAATGTGACAATAAAAGGCGGTATATTCAGTTGCGTGACCAACACGCCATTAAGTACCCCAAAACCAATCGTGACGACAAAACATAACAAGAGGGCAAGCGCAGGGTCTAATCCACTTTGTACAGCCAGCGTCGTCATCACAACTGTGCCTAATGCCATCACTGAGCCATTTGATAAGTCAATCCCTGCCGTTAGAATAATCAACGTTTGACCAATTGCCAACGCAGCAATCCAACTGGTTTGTTGCAAAATCAATGAAATATTGAAAGCGGTCAGGAAACGAGGATTTTGAGAATAGAAGTAAGCACCAGCAACGATGAGCGCCAATAATGGACCTACGGCTGGGATTGTGAGTATGCGACGAACGGTCTGCATAGGATTGAACCCAGCAGATTCCGTATTTTTTACTTTTGCTGTCATAAATTTATTCCTGCTCTTAAAAATAATAATAGTCGCACCAGCATGAGGCTGATGCGACATATAGTTTAACGTAAATTAACTAGTCACCCCAGCAATTGGCGAGACCAAATTCTACATCTTCACTAGCAACACCATCAACGGCTGCACTCGCAATGAGCGTTACGCCTGTATCGGTATAGCCTTCTGGTGCAACACCTGTGATGACATACATTGCCACAGCTTCAACACCGAGGCTTGCCATACGCAGTGGATATTGTTGCGAGGTTGCGTCAATTTGACCATCAACCACACCACGAACACCTGCACAACCACCATCAACTGAAACGATCATCACATCATCTGCTAAACCTGCATTATCGAGTGCGGTATAAGCACCGAATGCTGCTGGCTCATTGATGGTGTAAACGAGGTTGATTTCTGGATTTTGCACGAGGCAATTTTCCATTGCTGTTTGACCGAGTGTTTGGTCACCTTGTGAATCTTGTTGGCAGACAATTTGGTCGCTATCGAGCGTAATGCCGAAGCCTTCAAGGAAACCATCACGGCGTAATTCACCAACGGTGATACCGGGCAGTAAGTTTAAGAGGGCAATTTGCGCGTCTTCAGGATTTTCCATTGAAGCGGCTGCGTATTGACCAATTGCAACACCTGCTTGGAAGTTATCGGTAGCGAATAGGGCATTGGTTGCATCTTGTGGGTCAGTTGGGGTATCGAGTGCGATCACAACAACACCAGCAGCACGAGCTTGTTCAATTGCAGGAACAATTGCGGCTGTGTCACTTGGTGTAATAAGGATACCGCTTGCACCTGCTGCAATCATATTTTCAATCGCGGTCACTTGGCTTGCGTTATCACCATCAAATTGACCTGCTGCGGTGAGTAAGGTCATACCGAGTGCGTCAGCAGCTTCTTGAGCGCCTTCACGCATTTTTACGAAGAATGGGTTGGTTTCTGTTTTTGTGATTAAACCAACGATAACTTCATTTTCAATTGCGCCGATAGCAGCAGCCATGTCTTCCATGGACATACCCATATCGTCCATTTCTTCGTCACCGCTCATATCTTGTACCATAGCGAGAACGTCTGGATCTTGGTCACCCCAGCAATTTTCATAACCGAAGAGCAAGCCTTCACTTTCAACACCATCAACAGGCGTACCTGTAATGAGTGTTACACCTGTATCGGTATAGCCTGTTTCAAATTCGCCACCTTGTGCTGCTGCAACGATATTTTGAACACCGAGGCTCGCCATACGCAATGGATATTGTTGTGAGGTTGCATCAATTTGACCATTGATAACACCTTCAATACCCGCACAACCACCATCAACCGAAACAATCATCACACCGTCTGCTAAACCTGCATTTTCGAGTGCGGTATAAGCACCGAACGCTGCTGGTTCATTGATGGTGTAAACAAGGTTGATTTCTGGATTTTGTACGAGGCAATTTTCCATTGCTGTTTGACCGAGTGTTTGGTCACCTTGTGTATCTTGTTGGCAGACAACTTGATCGCTATCGAGCGTAATGCCGAAACCTTCAAGGAAACCATCACGGCGTAATTCACCAACGGTGATACCGGGCAGTAAGTTCAAGAGGGCAATTTGTGCTTCTTCAGGATTTGCCATTGCTGCTGCTGCATATTGACCAATTGCAACACCTGCTTGGAAATTATCGGTTGCATATAATGCGTCGGTTGCATCTTGTGGATCAGTTGGGGTATCGAGCGCAATCACGATTACACCAGCTTCACGCGCCATTTCAATTGCAGGAACAATTGCAGATGTATCACTCGGTGTAATGAGGATACCGCTTGCGCCTGCTGCAACCATATTTTCAATCGCAGTGACTTGTCCAGCATTATCACCATCGAATTGACCGGCTGCTGTCAGCAATTCAACACCGAGTTCATCGGCAGTTGCTTGTGCGCCTTCACGCATTTTTACGAAGAATGGGTTGGTTTCTGTCTTGGTAATCAAACCAATGATGATGGTATCATCTTGAGCGAAAACACTAGACAGGGCGGGGACACTCATTATCACAATGAGTAACACGAAAATGATACTTTTTCTAAAACGACTGTACATAAACAAACTCCTAAAATTGAAATAATAATTAAGTCATCACATCTATTTTCAGGCATCAAAGTATAGTTTAAAGAAGACAATAGAATGATCTGACTAATGCGAATTTGCATCGATCCTCATATTTTGAGAAACCGATTTCTTATATCTAACTTTAAAATATCCATAATGACGCATCTTGTCAATAAATTTGTCTAAAATTGGTTAAATTATAGGCATTTTACACAAATAATTGCCCAATTTTTGTGTGTTATGGATAAATATTGTATACTTTCATCTTGAGAAACCGATTTCTCATTGTGTGAAATTTGGCACAATAAATATTGGCTTGTGTGCCTTATAGTGATTATTAATTGATGTATTGCTATATTTTGAAAAGATCACAAGTAGAATTGTGAAATCGGTTTTCTGCATATAAGATAATGATATTATTTTTTTGAATCTGTGAGTTTTTATGAAAAAAGCAACGATTTCTGATGTCGCACGCGAAGCAAATGTATCTAAATCGACTGTGTCGCGTGTTATTAACAACGCATCCAATGTCGATGAAGTACTACGCAACCGAGTGCTAGCGACCATCGAAAAATTAGATTATCAACCCAGTCGAGCAGCACGCCAACTCAAGAAAAATCTGCAAGATGTTGTTGGCTTTATGGTGCCGAGTATCTCTGATACAATCTTTGGGGCGGTCATCCAAAGCGCACAAGATTATGCCTACAAAAAGAAAATGGGCATTCTGCTCTATAGCACCGCCGATGACCTCGAACGTCAAAAACGCTATTTAGACGGCATGTTGACAGAAGAGATTGCTGGCTTAGTGGTTGTGCCTGCCCCTAATACCAATCCACAGGTATTACGCAACATGCAAGATCAAGGCATTCCGATTGTATTGCTGGATCGTAAATTGGTAGGCATTGATGCCGATTATATTGGGTCTGATAATACACAAGGGGCTTATGATGCAATTGCCCATCTGATTGATTGTGGCTATACAAAAATTGCAACGATTGCTGGATCACAACTTGTCAGTACAGGCATTGAACGCTTGATAGGGTATCGTATGGCAATGACCGAAGCTAACTTGCCAATTGCCCCTGATTACATTCAGTATGGTAACTTCGACGATCATGAGAGTTATCAGGCACTCAAAACACTCATTAAACTTGATAATCCACCCGAAGCAGTTTTTGTAAGCAATGATGCCATGACGACTGCTGTACTACGTGCTGTGCGTGACCTTGGTATCCGTGTTCCTCATGATATTGCGATTGTTGCCTTTGATGAATTACAACTTTCTGAATTATTAACCCCATCTTTAACGACTGTCGAACAAGCTACCGAAGCACTGGGTCAAGAAGCACTGCGCTTGCTGTTTGATCGCATCAAACGCCAAGATCGGCGTGCAACACGGATTGTGCGGATTCCTACTAAAATGAATATTAGAAACTCTAGTGCAGGCAGTACAAAAAAATAGAATAGAAACACCTGAATCATGTATAAAAATGGCAATTGATTGTACATTTTTATTAAAGAGATGTTGATCTATTTGCAAATAGATTAAATATTAGATGCCCCAAAATAGTGATAATCCCAAAAGCATCGCCAAGGTTGTTACAATTGTCATGCCTAAGCCAATGATGAAAAAATCACTGAATTTATACCCCCCCGGACCCATCATCAAGATATTAACGGGGTGGGCAATTGGTGTTAAGAATGCCATTGAACATGCCATTGCGACGGCAACTGCCATCGCACGCGGATCAACCCCAATCTGAACCGCAGCGTTGATTGCAATCGGACCCACCAAGAGTGCCGTCACCTGTCCGCCAATGATTTGTACAACCAACATCGTGAGGATAATCATGCCAGCGACTAAAATGATCGGATTGGAATCCGCTAAGACGATCACAAGCTGATTGCCGATGCGGTCTGCTAAACCAGATTGCGTAATCGCAAGGCTCAGGGGCAACATCCCTGCAACGAGGAAGATGACGCGCCATGCAATCGCATCATAAAATTCTTCCATGGATAAGCAACCTACGACCACCATTGCCGTTGCACCTGCTAACATCGCAATCGGTAAGGGTAAAATATCAAAGATACCTAAGATTAAGGCAATTGCTGTAATCGTAATTGCCTGTGGGGCTTTCTCGGGACGCATAGATAATTCCGAATAGCGCCCAGATGGCAAAATATAATTAGGATTATTGGCTAAATCCTGAATATCGCTCGATTGCCCGACAACTAAGACCGCATCACCAATTTCAAGTGGCATTTTACGCACATCGGTATGATAACTTTCCCCGTCGCGCCATAATGATAAAGCTAATAAACCCACTTCACGGTTGAGTTTCATCTCCGATAATGTTTTGCCAATCGCATCAGAGCGAGGCGCAATGATAATTTCAATCGGTTCAATCGGTAAATCATGATGTTCAGGCTGAATACTCGCATCGACTAAAACATTGCCCCATGTCAATAATTGCTGCACACGATCTTCACGCCCGATAATGAGTAATTCATCATTGGGATAAAGCACTTGATCTGATTTTGGAATCGTAATCGCTTCTTTATCACGCCAGATTGTTGCAATCGTTAAGCCTAATTGCGCGTTGATGTCACTTGCTTTAATGGTCTTATTTGCAAGCCGACTATTGGCAGTAATCCGAACCTGCCATAATTGGTCGTTAAGATGATAGGTATCCTTGAGATCAATCGGCTGTGGTTGATTGTCGAGGCTGTTGGTACGTTTTGGCAGCGCGTGCCGTCCGATGAGTAACATATACACAACACCAGCTAGCACAATTACCGCCCCTGTTGGCATAAAATCGAGCATCCCCAAGCCCTTAAAATCGCGTGTGATGAGCAATTCACTCATCAGGATATTGGCAGTTGTTAAATAGGTTGCCATCCCACCAAGCAGCGTCCCGAACGACATCGGCATCAGTAATTTAGAAATTGACACATTCGATATTCGCGCAACTTTGACCGCAGCAGGTAACAGAACCGCCCCCGCAGCCACATTATTCATAATGAGCGATAAGGTTGCACCCGCAACCATAAATAATGCCATCAACTTCAATTCTGATCCGCCACCAACGGCATTGAGTTGATTGGCAATCCACTGAATAACCCCTGTTTCTTCAAGGGCATGGGTGATGATAAACAAGCCAATCAGCGTAATCACAACCGAACTACTAAAACCCGATAGCGCGTCCGATACAGTGATTTGACCACTAATGGTCAATGTCAATAAAATGATAATGGCAATTAGTTCAGTTTTGAGTTGGGTCAGAAAAATAAGGATGAATAATAAGGCAATGATAGCGAGAACAATGAGTTCAGGTGATGTGAGCATAGATTATTTTTCCAAGCAATGGATGAATCAAATTGAGTATACTGTCAATTATCATACGTGGGTAGCAAATAGATCGTTGCATCCCCTATGATAATCAACACACCCTACAACATAAATATCGTCTGCGATACTGTAAACAGAACAACTATATCGTAAGGGTTCACTACAGCGACCCATTTATAGACGAATGATGACTCGACACTATATTAAAGAGGTCATAATGGCGGAAAAGAAGAAGAAAAATCATCAACTTTATCAACGCTTATCACCGACACAGTTTATAGCAATATCTGTGATTGCTCATATGATGACCTTTATTGTGTCACAGGTAGTTGTTAATAATGTCGTTTCTGCATTTTCCATTGAGAGCATCAATTTATTTGTGACACTCATCACAGCATTACCGCAATTAATCATATTTGCGATGCAAGCCTACCTGCTCAAATATCAATTTGATTGGTCAGCGTCACGTTGGTTTAAAATGAGCTTTATAGGATGGATGGGCTTAGTGGCGACTATACCATTGGCAATTATAACAACAAATTTCTTGAATTTTTCTATTTTCCCACTACTTATGATTGGTTTAAGTACCGTTCTCACCTTTGTTATCAGTATGATGCAATCTATCGCATTGAGTCGATATGTATCACGCGCATGGTTTTGGATTGGCGCGATGTATCTATCACTTGTGATACAAACCCCTTTACAGAGTGCGATGCTGTCCTTCATGCCTAATCGACTGCCATTTTGGCTCAGAGAAGGTATTCTTAGTAATGGCGTATCAGGCGCAGTTTTAGGGATATTTTTTGCCAGTACCCTCATACTGCTTGTTAATTTAACGCAACGGGATCGCCAAAAACTTGCTCACGAAAATGATAATTTGCGCCAAGCGAATGAGCATCTACAAGATACTGATATATCCAACGATGATATTGCCGATTATACTGACCATCAGCCAATGACCCAATCCGATCAGACACGATAATTATTAGGACAAACCATGTTTAAAAAACTGAGCTATATCATTCTATTATCTTGCATGATGAGCCTATCTTTTTTATCACTCACTGCCCAAGATACACAAACACCAGTACCGACAGAAATTGTGACTGCATCAGATGCTAATCATAGTAATAATGATACAGAGCTACATAATGATTTACCCATATGGATTGTTGCCGTTGGCGTAGTTTTGGCACTCGCTACCACAGGTGGGGCATACACTTACTTCCGCGATAGTCATACATGGCTGGATTATGCAGTGGCACTCGCAATGGCTATGACAGGCTTTATCCATGTGACAATTGGCTTGCTTGGAGATGATTTACTATTCTTGAATGGCGCAGGGTTTGTGATCTTAGCAGGGATACGCTTTATTCCTCAGTTACAAGGTCGGCGTATGGTGATGATTGTACTGAATATCGGCATAATGATTTACACAGGCATCACGATTTATGGCTACTTTGCGACCCATACCGTCTTTGATACCCTTGGCATCATCACCAAAATTGTCGAATTTTTGTTATTAGCCTTGCTCATGATGCACCTCATCAAGCAAATAAACTTCACAAGTACAAGTCCCTAATGTATTTAATTGATAACATTTCTAAGGTCATAAATTAGACTATGAATCTCAATATGCATTTTTTAGGTAAATTGATTGTATTTTCTTCGATTCCTGTTACCTTAGTGCTTAACTTTTTATTTTTCTTGCCTGTAGATTTTTTTAATTTTCGTGTTTGGGAAGCGCTTTTACCTCATAAATTGACTTTTGATGGTATCTTTTATCCTAATCACTATATTCAAAAAATTGAACATGGTGATCTAGGATTACGCACAAGCTACAGTGTTGATTATCCTGTTATATGGCAAACAGATGGCTATGGTTTTCGCTATAGTGGAGGCGAATTAGAAGCGATTGATCTTGTGATTATTGGTGACTCTTTTACCGTAGGGTCATCTCTAACACAATCTCAAACACTTGCTGCACAATTAACAACAGACACCTCTATTGTCTATCCATATGCGCCTGCAACCATCAATCAATATCTATCAGATGGACGTTTTGTAGATAATCTACCAGAATATGTTCTTGTACAACGTGTTGAACGTAATTTAGGTCGACCATTCTGCATTGGCGCAATACCTGAACCTCGCCCCATATCTGAGCCAGCAAATATATGGGATCATATTTCAATCCAACTTGATATTGCGTACCGTACGCGTGAGTATGCGAATCGCTATATTTCTAGTCAATTTAATGAACTTCGTCCACCTATTGTCAATCCAGATACACGTATGCTATTTCTTTCTGGTTCTATACGTCCACCTGATCTTGATATAGCCTTACTCACCGAGCAAATGCTAAGATGCCAACAATGGTTTCAGGATCGTGGCTCAACCTTAATATTTATGCCTGTCCCTGACAAAGAAACAATTTATTTTGAGGATATTCCGATGGCTTCGCGTGCTGACCTAAATATCGAGCAACGTCAGCAAGTTTTGCGTAATCTGATTGCATCAACATCAACCGCAGGTATTCCCACGATTGATTTACTGAGTGCCTTCACGACAGCAGCAGATACTGACAGAATCATATATCAGCTGGATGATACACATTGGAATGCTGACGGTGTATCCCTTGCAGCACCACTGATAAATGCAATCATTATAAGCGATACACCATAGTGATTACTGTTTTTACTATCTTATCTCAACAGATGCAGGAAGTACCATCTATAGTGTGATGTATTGAGTTAGCAAATAAAAAGTGCAGACATCAGTCTACACTTTTAATATTAAAATTAACGTTTTTACGCGTCCCAATCACCATTGAGGCGTTCGATGATTGTGCCTGTTGCCATACCACCGCCACAGCACATGGTTTGCAAGCCATATTTGCTATCGGTGACATCCAGCGCATTGAGGAGGGTGGTCATCAAGCGTGCGCCTGATCCGCCCAATGGATGACCGAGTGCCATCGCACCCCCGAAAATATTGACTTTTGCCATATCAGGGTGCATCTCTTTTTCCCACATGCGTACGACACTTGCAAAGGCTTCATTGACTTCAAAAACATCAATATCGTCCATGCTCATCCCTGCTTTTTCGAGCGCTTTTTTAGTCGCTGGCACAGGTCCTGTTAGCATTAAATGGGGATCACTGCCAACGGTGACACTCGTCACAATCCGAGCGCGTGGCTTGAGTCCCAGTTCACGGGCTTTATCGGCAGTCATCACCACGACGGCTGCTGCACCATCACTGATTTGGCTACTATTGCCAGCCGTTGTTACGCCATTTTCAGTGAACGCAGGGTTGAGATCACCCATTTTTTCACGATTCGGATTCACGCGGAAACCTTCATCATGATCCATCATGAATAAGTTGCCTTCTTTATCAACGCCTTGAATCGGTGCAATCTCGCGTTGAAGATAGCCAGCTTCGGTTGCTTTGGCAGCCCGTAAATGACTTTCATAACCGAGATCATCGAGTTGCTCACGGGTGATGCCCCATTTGGCAGCGATTTCATCAGCAGCAATCCCTTGATTCACCATATTGTATTCTTCCATGATGTTATCGGTGAAGGGTTGCCCATTGGTGAGGCTACTGCCCATCGGCACGCGTGTCATATGTTCGACACCGCCTGCTATCACAATATCTGCTTGACCACTGGCAACC
This sequence comes from Phototrophicaceae bacterium, assembly GCA_049680565.1. Classification (GTDB taxonomy): domain Bacteria; phylum Chloroflexota; class Anaerolineae; order Aggregatilineales; family Phototrophicaceae; genus JAUZRW01. The sequence continues at coordinate 1,841 of JBAUIA010000412.1, read as the reverse complement.
ATTGCTGCTGCCAGATGCACCGCTTGTTGGCTGCTCCCACATTGGAAATCAACACTGGTTGCAGGGACTTCAATCGGCAAACCTGCTTCAAGAACCACATTCCGTGCGACATTGAAGGTTTGCTCGGCGACTTGGCTCACACACCCAAAAATCACATGGTCAACCTGATCGGGCGTGATACCTGCCCGTTCCATCGCTGCTTTGACCGCATGAGCGCCCAATGTCACAGGATGAATCTCACGCAATGAGCCGTTACGTCGTCCAACAGGGGTACGCGCTGCATCGACAATTACAACATCTACCATTTTAAAAACTCCCTAATAATCTAATATTCATTTAATTAATCCTAACGCTATCATACCGCAATTTAAGGCTAGGTGTCATTAACACAAATAGAAAAAGGATAATCATATGATTGCCCTTGCAGGTAGCATTACTTTATCAGGTTATTTTATGATGTTTCTTGAATGGCATAATATAAGCGTGCTGCTGCCTCTGCCTCTTGGCGCAAACGTGCTGCTGCACTACCATGAACCAGTTCAATTTCTGCACCATTTCCGAGCGCTGTCAGGGTTAATTCGCTAGCAGTATCTTCATCATCCATCGGATATGGCAAGATCAATAATTCGACTTGTTGCATTTCAAGCGCGTTGCGGATGTCATCAATGCCGAGTGCGCCACGTCCGCCTGATTTTGTTAATGAGATGACCTCATTCACTAAGTCAAGTTCTTGTGAGCGTTCATAATTCAATGCTGAATCACGAATTGCCATCGCAACATCTTTTTCATTGGCATCCATCGTGATTGGCAAAATATCAACGACACGATTTTTGATTGTATCGTGTAGCAAATGTTGTACCTGATGCGCTGCTTGGTCACTACCACCCAAAATCACGCGGTTCGCACCTGTATCGTTAATAAGCTCACGGATTTGTTCCGCAACATCATCATGGAAGCGTCGGATATGCTCATCTTTCATATCTTCAAATTGTTCGCCACCACTCCCTTGCAGACCATCGCCTTGTGCTGCATGATTAGCATGAATGAATTGCTTATTACCAAAATCGTAATCATCAAAATCAATTGCCATCTCATCATTTTCGATAGCGCCACCAAGATAAGCACTCATGAAACGTGCTTGCTCACTATCAACTAAGACCACGAGATAACGTTCATATTCATCCATCGCCCATAAGAGCGTAACCACATCAATATCACCAACTGCATGATGATTATCAACAGCAATTGGTAAATGCACATCCTTGATTACACCATCTTCAGTGACGAATAATACTAAAGACTTGCTGCTGGGGGTGTAAGTATCCAAAAATTGTTTTGTATGCTTTGTAATCGCATCGCTATCAACATCTTTTAAGGCATTCTTGACATAAATTTGCCATGCAGGTGTTTCATTTTGATTGGCTTGGTAAGCCGCATCAACATGTAAGTATAAGGATAAGACTTGATCTGCATCGGAGTGTAATAAAGTCTGTAGGTCGCTAATGTTTATCATAAAAGTCTCCTATAGTTATTGAGTATTACATTTAACATATCATAGCAACATAGGAAGCATATAAATACGTATATAAAATGTGTTAGTTTTGATGAATACTTCCTGAGTACACTATTATATAGAGGGCAAATCAGGACACCTTTCGATAAGCTATCCTGATAAACGATTAGTCAATTATTGGGAAGGCTTGTAAATTATTATCGACAGGCATAGGGGCTGCCCATGCCAAACTCAACCATGCTTGTGGTGATAAATCAGTTGACCAAATGATGCTGCTTGCGCCATTGCTATAGCGAACCAACTGCGCTGCATTGCCCTCTGCGCCACC